>JAOPWA010000113.1 GCA_025965915.1 Dactylosporangium sp.
GACAAGGTCGGGATTGCCGACAAGCGCAACAGCTATCCCGCGCACCTCTCGGGCGGTCAGCAGCAGCGCGCTGCGATCGCGCGGGCGCTGGCGATGCATCCGCGCGTGATGCTGTTCGACGAGCCCACGTCGGCGCTCGACCCCGAACTGATCGGTGAGGTCCTCAACGTCATCCGGGAACTGGCGACGAGCACCGACATGACGATGCTCATGGTGACCCATGAGATGCGCTTCGCCGAGGAGATCTCCGACCGGGTCGTGATGTTCGACCAGGGATGCGTGGTGGAGCAGGGGCCACCGGCCGAGATTTTCAAGGCGCCGACGGAGGAGCGCACCAGGAGCTTCCTGCGCGCGGTCCTGAGCCATTGACGCGCGGTCCTGAGCCATTGACGCGCGATTCGGCGGCCTTCGACGTCGAGTCGCTGGCGAGGCGACTGAACTCCGCGCTCCGGGGGACGGCCCGCCATGACGCCGGCACCCGGGCCATGTACGCCACCGACGCCTCCAACTACCGGGTCGTACCCGACCTGGTGGTGGTGCCCGCCGACGTGGAGGACCTCGCAGTCGCGGTGAGCCTGGCCGCCGAGGCCGGCGCTCCCGTGGTGGTACGCGGGGCGGGCACGTCCATGGCCGGCAACGCCATCGGTGGTGTCGTTGTCGACGTATCCCGCCACGTCAACCGCATCCTCGACCTCGACCCGGCCGCCCGCACCGCTGTCGTGGAGCCGGGCGTCGTGCTCACCGACCTGACCGCGGCGGCGGCCCGCCACGGCCTGACCTTCGGCGCGGATCCGTCCTCGGCCAGCCGGGCCACCCTCGGCGGGATGATCGCCAACAACGCCTGCGGCGCCCACTCCGTGGCCTGGGGCACCACCGCGGACAACCTGCTGGGCCTGCAGGCGATGCTCGCCGACGGCACCCGCCTCGACCTCACGGCCCCGGCAACCGGGGCGGACACCGCCCAGCGAATGGCCGCGCTCACCGCCCGGCCGGGCCGCGAAGGCGAACTGCACCACGCGCTGCAGGCCCTCGCACGCCGCGAGACCCTCACCATCAGCCGGCGCTTCTCGGGGCTCAAGCGCCGCATCTCCGGGTACGCGCTCGACCGGTTGCTGCCCGAGCACGGCTACGACGTGGCGCGGTTTCTCTGCGGTACCGAGGGCACCCTGGCCGCCACCCTGCGAGCCACCGTCGGTCTCGTCGAGTTGCCGGCGGCGAAAGCTCTGCTGGTCCTTGGTTTCCGCGACTCGTTCACCGCCGCCGACTGCGTCCCGCTCGTGCTGCCGCACCGGCCATTGACCATGGAGTCGATCAACGCCACGCTCGTTGACCGCCTGCCCGCCCAGGTACGCCAGGACGCGATCGGCGCGGGTCTGCCCGACGGCACCGCCTGGCTGCTGATCGAGGTCGGCGGTGGCGACGCCGAGCAGGCCGTCCGTACCGGCCGGGCGATCGTCGCCGACCTCGACGCCGCGGGCATCTCCGCGACGTCCACCGTGGTCACCGACGCCCGGGCGCAGGGCGTGCTGTGGCGCTGCCGGCGCGACGGCACGGGCCTCGCCACCCGCCGGGCCGACGGGGCGGAGGCGTGGGCCGGCTGGGAGGACGCCGCCGTACCGCCGGACAAGCTCGCGACGTACCTGCGGGAGCTCGATGGGTTGATGGCGGAGCACAACCTGTCGGGTGCCTCGTACGGGCATTTCGGCGAGGGCTGCATGCACATGCGCATCGACTTCGACCTGCTGAGCCCGGCCGGCCTGGCCACCTACCGCTCGTTCGCGGAGCAGGCCACCGATCTCGTGGTGGGCCTGGGCGGCTCGGTGTCCGGCGAACACGGCGACGGACGGGCCCGCTCGGAGTTGCTGACGCGCATGTACGGCGCCGATGTCATGGGCCTGTTCGCCGAGGTGAAACGGCTGTGGGACCCGGTCGGCGTGATGAACCCACAGGTCATCGCCGACCCGGCGCCGATCGACGTGAACATCCGGCACGCGGGCGCGGCGAAGGACCGGAAGCTGTTGACCGTGTTCTCCTACCCCGAGGACGCGGGCAGCTTCGCCCAGGCGCAGCGTCGCTGCGTCGGGGTGGGCAAGTGTCGCCAGGCTAGTGGCGGCGTGATGTGCCCCAGCTATCAGGTGACCCGCGACGAGCAGCACTCCACCCGGGGCAGGGCGCACCTGCTCTGGGAGATGCTCGAGGGTGACGTCGTCACCGACGGATGGCGCTCCACGGAGGTACGGGACGCCCTCGACCTGTGCCTGTCGTGCAAGGGATGCCTGTCCGACTGCCCGGTCAACGTCGACATGGCCACCTACAAGGCGGAGTTCCTGCACCATCACTACCGGCGTCGACTCCGCCCGCTGTCGCACTACTCGATGGGATGGCTGCCGCTGTGGTCCCGGATCGCCGCGCTCGCGCCACGGCTGGTCAACCGCGTGACCTCGTCCAGGCTCCAGGGCCTGCTCAAACGAGCCGGCGGGGTTGCACCCGAACGCGACATCCCGAGCTTCGCCGACCAGCCGCTGACGCGGTGGTTCCGTCGGCGCCGGCAACCCACCGGGTCCGGTACCCGCGGAAAGGTCGTGCTGTGGCCCGACTCGTTCACCACCTACCTGTCGCCGGAGGTCGGCCGCGCCGCGGTGCGGGTACTGGAGGCGGCGGGCTTCGAGGTGGTGCTGCCGAGCGCCCCGGTGTGCTGCGGGTTGACCTGGATATCCACCGGACAGCTCGGTGTCGCCAGGCGAGTGCTGCGCCGCTCCCTCGGCGCGCTCGACGAGTACCTGCGGGCCGGAATCCCGGTTGTCGGGCTGGAGCCGAGCTGTACCGCCGTGTTCCGGCACGAGGCGGTGGATCTGCTGCCCGGCGATGAGCGGGCGGTGCGCGCGAAAGGGCTGACGCACACCCTCGCGGAGTTACTGGCCACGTATGCGCCGGACTGGCAACCGCCCGAGGTCGGGACGAAGGCGCTGGTGCAGACGCACTGTCACCAGCACTCGGTGATGGGCTTCGAGGCTGACTCCGCTCTGATGCGGACAGCGGGTATCGATGCCACCATCCCGGACTCCGGCTGCTGCGGCCTTGCCGGCAATTTCGGGTTCGAGAAGGGCCACTACGAGGTCTCACAGGCGGCGGGCGAGCGCGTCCTGCTGCCCGCGGTGCGGGCGGCCGACCCGACGACAGTCATCGTCGCCGACGGCTTCAGCTGCCGCACGCAGATCGGGCAGGGCACCGACCGGGCCGCGGTGCACCTGGCGCAGGTACTCGCGGCGGCCCTCGATGCCGAGGACCGCCGCGCCGGTGACCCTGGTTCAGCCGCTCAGTAGCCTCATCGCGCACAGCGCATAGGTACGGGCGGCCGCGAGAAGCTGGTCGAGGCTGACCGACTCGTCGGGCCGGTGCGCCTGCTCGGCGACCGAACCCGGGCCCAGCACGATGACCGCAACCCCGGCGTCGCGGGCGATGAATCCGCCGTCGCACGCGGCGGTCCAGCCGGCCAGCGGCAGGTCGGGCCCGCCGGCGTCGCGCACGGCCTGCTCGGCCAGCACGACCAGGCGGTGATCCGGTGGGGTCTCGAAGCCAGGCATCTGCATCGTCATGTCGACCGTGACGCCCAGCCCCCGCTCGCCCAGTCGTAGGGCTTCGATGCGGGCGGCCGTGTCGGCCAGCACGATCCCGCCCGTCTCGTCGGGCAGCAGCCGCCGGTCGGCGGTGATGAGGCACTCGGCCGGCACGGTCGAGGTGCCGGTGCCGCCGGCGATCTGTCCGACGCTCCAGGTGGGCGATCCCACCAGCGGATGCCGCTGTGCCGACAGTTCGCCGTGCCATCGTTCGAGTTCGCTGACCACCGTGGCGGCGCCGTAGATGGCGTTGAGGCCGTCGGAGGGCTTGCCGGAGTGTGCGGCCCGCCCGGTGACCGTGATCTCGATGTACGAGTCGCCCCGCGCGGCGATGATGGTCTGCAGATCGGTCGGTTCGGCCACGATGCACCCGGCGAAACCGGAACGGTCCCCGTCTCGCAGGTAGGCCCGGATGCCCTTGCCGGTCTCCTCCTCATCGACGAGGGCGGCCAACTCGATCGGGCCGGTGAGCACGACACCGGCGCGGCGCAGCGCGGACAACGCCACCACGCACGCGGCGAGGCCCCCCTTCATGTCCGCGGAGCCACGGCCGAACAGCCGGCCGTCGCGGACCTCGCCGCCGAAGGGCGGGACGGTCCAGTTGTCTCCCACGGGTACCACGTCGGTATGCCCGAGCAGCAGCAGGCCGGGGCCGGTACCGCCGGCGAGGACGGCCGACAGGTTGGATCGGCCGGGCTCCACCTCGCTGGTCGTCACCACGAGACCCCGTGCCTCACAGGCCTTCGTGAGCGCGTCCACGGTGGGACCTTCGTCGCCGGGCGGATTCTGCCCCTCGGCGCGGACGAGGTCGACCGCGATATCGCGAATCTCGTCGAGGGTGATCAGGTCGAGTACCGCCTGTTCGGCGGCGGTGATCGCTTCGGTGTCAGGCACTCTCGGCTCCCGCCACAACCAGATCGACCGCACGTCGTAGCCTGCGCACACCCTCCCGGGTGCGTTCCGGCGTGGTCGACGCGAAGCACAGGCGCAGCGCGTTGCGGAACTTCCCGCCCGGTGAGAAGGCCGCCCCGGGGATGAAGGCGACACCTTCGGCCAGCCCCACCTCGAACAGCTTCTGCGCGTCGACGCTGTCGGGCAGCGTCACCCACAGGAAGAAGCCGCCGTCCGGGTCGGTCCAGTGTGCGATGTCGCCGAGATGTTCGGTGAGCGCCTGCTGCATCCCGAGCTTGCGGTTGCGGTACTCCGCCCGAAGGCCCTTGAGGTGCTCGGTCAGGTGACCCGCGCGCAGGAATCCGGCGACCAGACGCTGTGCGGGCAGGTTGGTGCAGGTGTCCATGGCCTGCTTCGCGTTGATCAGTAACTGGCCGAGTTCGGGGGTCGCGTCGACCCAGCCCACCCGCAGCCCCGGCGCCAGCACCTTCGAAAACGTGCGCACCGAGAACACGCCCGGATGCCCTTCGCCCAGTTCCCGCAGGCTGGGTAGGTCCTCGCCGGCGAAGCGCAACGAGCCGTACGGGTCGTCGTCGATGATGATCGAACCCCACTGCCGGGCCAACTCGATCAACGCGATCCGGCGCGGCAGCGACATGGTGACACCGGAGGGGTTCTGGAAATTCGGGATCGTGTAGATCGCCTTCGGCCGGCGGCCGGCCCGGTCAACCAGGTCGGGCAGGGCCTCGACGACCAACCCGTCGTCGTCGACCGGTACTTCCAGCACCTCCCCGCCGTACGACATGACCGTGGCGCTGCCGTTGGTGTAGGTCGGCGACTCGACCACGACCAGGTCACCCGGGTCGACGAACAGCTTGCACGCCAGGTCGATGCCCTGCATCCCGCCACTGGTGATGGTGAGCCGGTCCGCTGTTGTCGCCTCGCCGGTACCTGACAGCATGTCCAGCACGGCCTCGCGCAGCCCGCGGTCGCCCTCCGTGGCCGCATAGTCGTAGGCGTCGGCCGAATCGGCACCCAGTTCGGTGGCACTGATCGCGGCCAGCAGCCGGGCGGGCACCGCTTCGGCGGCGGGGCTGCCCATCGCGAAGCGGACGATGTCATGGGTCTGCTTTTCCAGCAGCGACGTACTCGAGTCGATGACCGACCCGACCAGGCCTGCCGCCCGCGCCGCCAGAGGCAGGCTTGTGGTCGTCTGTGTCAACGTGTTCACCGTCCGATCGTCAGGTCTTGTGTGCAGTCGGTCAGCCGCTCCACCCCGTCGGTCGTCAACGCGACAGGCTCGGACAGCTCGTATCCCCACCCGTCCATCCACATCCCGAGAATGACGTGGAAGCACATTCCGACCTCGAGTACCGCGTGCTCCGCCGGCCGCAGGCTGATCGTGCGCTCGCCCCAGTCCGGCGGGTATCCCAGGCCGATGGAGTACCCGATCCGGGATTCCTTGGTCAGGCCGTGCGCGCTGATGACGGTGTTCCACGCGGAGTGGATCTCGTGAGCGGTCCGTCCAGGGCGCAGGGTGGCCAGTACCTCGGCCATACCGTCACGCACGATCGCCGCGGTGTCGGCCAGGCGCCGGGACGGCTCCCCGAGCATGATGGTGCGCGCCAACGGCGAGTGGTATCGCCGATGCACGCCCGCGATCTCGATCGTCGTGGCCTCGCCGGCACGGAACTTCTCGTCGGTCCACGTCAGATGTGGGGTGCCCGCTCCCTCGCCGGTGGGCAGCATCGGCACGATCGCCGGATAGTCGCCGCCGTGCTCGGCCGTACCGCGCACCTGCGCCGCCATGATCTCGGCGACGACATCGCACTGGCGCCGCCCGACGGCCACCGCCCGCAGCGCGACCTCCATCGTCTGCTGCGCGATCGACCCGGCAATCCGCATCTGCGCCAGTTCGTAGTCGGATTTCACCACGCGGACCCAGTTGACCAGTTCCCGGCTGTCCTCGAGCCGGACGCCCGGAAGGCCCGCTTGCAGCGCGAGGTAGCCGCGTGCGGAGAAGAACGCGGAGTCGCCCTCGACTCCGACGCACACACCGGGGCCGGTGTCGACGAGGCCGCGTTCCCGGATGCGTTCGGCGATCCAGTCGTAGGGGTGGACCTTCGGGCGGTGTACCAACTCCTCCGGATAACCCTCGATCTGCTCGGGCGCCAGCCAGGCGGTGAAACCGGCTCCGGCGGCGTCCATCGCACGAGCGAACAGGACCGGCGAACCATCGGCCGGCACGACCAGACACTGCGGGGTGTAGAAGGACCAGGCGTTGTACCCGGTGAGGTAGTACATGTTGGCCGGGTCGGTCACCACCAGCGCGGCGAACGAACGCTCCGCCATGCTCGCCTGTACACGGGCCAGCCGTTGGGCGTACTCGGCGTCATCCGGACCCGGGGAGGACTGCTGCACCATGGACCTCGCTTCTGGCGTCGTAGCGTTCAGTGGTCGTAGCGTTCAGTGGACGTAGCGTTCAGTGGACGTGGTCGTCGACGGACCCGGGGCCGAGGAGACGCTGCCCGGACCCGGGGCCAGGAGACGCTGCCCGGGCCCGACCGCCCGGCGGCCGACGGCCCGTAGGGCCGCCCACATGGTCGCCTGGTTCGCGCTGACCACCGGCTTGCCGAGCTGCTCCTCAAGCGATGCGATGACGTCGTAGGTGGGCAGGTTGGTGCATGACACGACGACCGCGTCCGCCTCGGCGGTATCGGCCCGGGTGACCAGTTCGGCGGTGCGCGTGTACGGCACCTTCCAGATGTCGGCGGTCAGGCCCAGGTGTGAGCTGCCAACGACCCCCACCCCGGCCTCGTGCAGGAACAGCCGCAGCCGCTCGGTCACGTCCGGGTCGTACGGGGTGGCGATCGCGACGCGCGTGGCGTCCAAATGTTTCAACGACTCCAGCAGGGCGCCGGACGTGGTGACCGCCGCGGGAGCTCCGGCGTCGCACATCGCCGCCACCAACTGTCGCTCGCCCCGTACGCCTCGCACGAAGCTGCCCGACGTGCAGCCGTAGGCGTAGACGGCAGGGGAGACCGCCATCAGGTCCCGCGTACTCGCGCGTACCGCCTCGGTGTCCGCGACATGCTCGGCCATCTCGACCGTCACGGCCAGCGGCGAGTACGGCGTACGGGTGAAGAACAGCGTCACGTCGTCGGGCGCCCAGCGCCACATCTCCCGATCCAGTGCCATGTCATACGGGACGATGACGCCCAGCCCGGTCTGGGCGGACGGCCCGGTCGGTGCGGTGCTCGCATTCACGGTCACGGACGGCCTCCTGCGGTCTGCGGGGGGCGACCCCTTGCCGTGCGGGGTCGTCACGCCATCATGCGGGATCGAAGCATTGTTGACAATCAGACACGTGACCTTTTACCTTGGCATCGGCTCCGGCGCGCGACTAGTGCGACCAGGACACGTCCAACACCTGGTCGACCGAAGACCCTGGAGGCGCCATGGCAGGATCCGAGGACAAGCCCGTCATCGCCGTACTGTGCGCGAAGGCGGATCAGTGCCCCCCGCACCTGCACCCGATCGAACAGCGCGCCACCGTCCGCTACTGCGACGCCGAAGGCCTGTCAACCGCTGTGCAGGGCGCCCAGGCGCTCTTACTCTGGGACTACTTTTCCAGCGCCGTACGCCAGGTCTGGGATCACGCCGACGCGCTGCGATGGATCCACGTGGCCGCGGCCGGCGTGGACAAGCTCCTGTTCGACGAACTCATCGACTCCGACGTCGTCGTCACCAACGCCCGCGGCGTCTTCGACCGGCCCATCGCCGAGTTCGTGCTCGCATCGGTGCTCGCCTTCGCCAAGGACGTCCACCGCAGCCACGATCTGCAACTCACCCGTACGTGGAAGCACCGGGAAACCCTGCCGGTGGCCGGCACGACGGCGCTGGTCGTCGGTACGGGCGCCATCGGGCGCGAGATCGCCCGGCTGCTGCGCGCCGTCGGAATGGACGTCCGGGGAGCCGGCCGCACCGGGCGCGCCGATGACCCCGACTTCGGCACCGTCGTCGCCAGTGACGAACTGGCGGCACACGTCGGTTGGGCCGACCATGTCGTCATGGTCGCACCCCTGACCGACGCGACCCGGGGACTCATCGACGCCACAGTGCTGGCCGCGATGAAGCCCACCGCCCACCTGGTCAACGTCGGCCGCGGCCCCTGCGTCGTTGAGAGCGACCTGATTGCGGCCCTCGCAGACCGGCAGATCGCAGCCGCTTCCCTGGATGTGTTCGCAACCGAGCCGCTGCCCGCAGACCATCCACTGTGGAGCGCGCCCGGAGTGGTCGTGTCCGCGCACATGTCCGGCGACGCCGTCGGCTGGCTCGACACGCTCGCCCACCAGTTCGTGGACAACGCGATGCGCTGGTTGGACGGCGAGAACCTCGTCAACGTCGTGGACAAACGGCTCGGCTTCGTGTCGACCGGCCGGTGAGTAGGAGAGACCATGACCGACCTGGCCCGGCTGACCGCCACCGAACTGATCGCCGGCTACGGTGACGGCAGCGTGTCCCCGGTGGAGGCCACCAACGCCGCGCTCGCCGCAATCGAGGCCGCCGACGACGAGGTGAACGCCTTCGTCCTGGTCGACGCCGAGGGTGCGCTGGCTGCCGCGAAGCAGTCCGAGTCGCGCTGGCGCAACGGCTGCACCCGCGGGCCCGGCGACGGGGTACCCACCTCGATCAAGGACATCTTCTACACCCGCGGCTGGCCGACGCTGCGCGGCACCAGGCTCATCGACGAGAACGGGCAGTGGCCTGACGACGCCCCGGCCGTGGCCCGGCTGCGCGAGACCGGAGCGGTGCTGATCGGCAAGACCACCACCCCCGAGTTCGCGTGGAAGGGGGTCACCGACTCGCTGCGACACGGTGCTACCGGTAACCCGTGGGACGCCGGCATGACCTCCGGCGGATCCAGCGGCGGCAGCGCGACGGCGGTCGGCCTCGGCATGGGTGCGTGGTCGGTCGGCACCGACGGCGGCGGTTCGGTACGTATCCCGGCCGCGTTCACCGGCACGGTCGCGATCAAGCCCACGTACGGACTCGTCCCGATGTGGCCGGCCAGCCCGTTCGGCACCCTCGCGCACGCCGGGCCGATGACCCGAACCGTCACCGACGCCGCCCTGATGCTCGACATCATCACCGGCTTCGACTCCCGGGACTGGTCGGCGCTGCCCACGCCGACCACCTCGTTCCTCGCTGGACTCGAAGACGGCGTCCGGGGCCTGCGCATCGCGTTCTCACCAACTCTCGGCTACGTGCGAAACGACCCCCAGGTCGAGGCCGCGGTCCGCTCCGCCGCCGCTGTACTGGCCGACGCGGGCGCCGTCGTCGAGGAGACCGATCCCGGCTTCTCCGACCCCGTCGACGCCTTCCACGTGCTGTGGTTCGCCGGCGCGGCCAAGGTCGCCGAGGCGTACGGTCCTGACGCTCTGCAGCAGGTCGATCCGGGACTGCGTCGCGGTATCGAACGGGCCGGTGTCATCAGTGCCGCGGACTACCTGGACGCGACCGCGGTCCGGATGGATCTTGGCGTACGGATGGGGCGCTTCCACCAGACCTACGACCTGCTGCTGACGCCGACCCTGCCGATCACCGCGTTCCCGAAGGGGATGGACGCACCGAAGGGTTGGCACTCCGAGGACTGGACCAGCTGGACCCCGTACACGTACCCGTTCAACATGACGCAGCAGCCGGCCGCGAGCGTGCCCTGCGGCTTCACCTCCGCCGGCCTGCCGGTCGGCCTGCAGATCGTCGGTCCCCGCCACGCCGACGCGCTCGTGCTACGGGCCGCCCGTGCCTACGAGCGCGCCGCCGGCTGGGCCTCCGCGCGGCCGCCACTCGCCCGCCACTAATCACAACCGATCCACCTGGAGAAGAACATGGCTCGCTACATCACCGTCACGCTCGAGTCCCGCGGCGTGTCGTGCACCGCGCGGCTGCTCGACGACGAGGCGCCGCGCACCGCGGCCGCCGTCTGGGACGCCCTTCCGCTGTCGGGTCAGGTCTTCCACGGCAAGTACGCCCGCAACGAGATATACAACCTGGTGCCGTCGTTCGCGAAGGTCGAGCCGGGCAAGGAGAACACCACCGTCACGCCCATCCCCGGCGATCTCTGCTACTTCGCGTTCGACGCCAACGACCTGCAGACGCCGTCGCACGGGTACGAGGCCGGCGGCGGCCCGAAGGACCTGTCGTACATCATCGACCTGGCCCTGTTCTACGGACGCAACAACCTTCTCCTCAACGGCGACACCGGCTGGGTGCCGGGCAACGTCTTCGGCACGGTGGTCTCCGGCCTCGAGGAAATGGCAGCGGCCTGCCAGGACATCTGGATGGCCGGTGCGCGGGGCGAGACGCTGACCTACGCGCGCTCCCACGAGGACTGACCGAGCCGTGGGCGGGGCCCGGTCCGGGGTCCCGGCCGCGACGCCCAGTGATCGACATTCCGGGAGGTCAACCATGTCCGTGGCCGAGCGCCTAATCCAGTTGGGTATCCAGTTACCGCAGCTACCCGCCCCGGCTTTCAACTACGTCTCGGCACGCCAGTACGGGTCGTTCGTGTTCTCCAGCGGCCACACCCCGACCGTGAACGGTGAGCTCACCGTACGCGGGAAGCTCGGCGCCGACGTCAGCCTGCAACAGGGGCAGGAGGCCGCCCGGCTCTGCGTGCTCAACTGCCTGGCCGCCGTCGCCGGTGTGATCGGCGACCTTGACCGGGTCGAGAGCGTCCTGAAGCTCACCGGCTACGTTGCCAGCGCACCGGGCTTCGTGGATCAGCCCGCAGTGATCAACGGTGCGTCCGCGCTCATCGAGGAGATCCTCGGTGAGCATGGACGACACGCCCGCACCGCACTCGGACTGGCGGAGCTCCCCGGTGGCGCCCCGGTCGAGGTCGACCTCGTCCTCGCCCTGCGCTGATACTCATGCCACCGGGGCATGCCCGTCAGTTCCCGGCGGGTTCCGTCTCGCCGCCGGCGTACAGAAGAGCGATCCCGCCGAGCAGTAGGCACGCTGATGCCTGGGTGGCGGCGTTGGGTTTGCCGGACGGTCCCGCCCAAGCCGAGCCGATACCGTTACACCGGCCGCGGCTCGCGTTCCACACGGAATCCGCGTTGGCGGTCAGGAAGGTCCAGTAGTCTGGCCGGTTTTCGGGGTCGGCGAGGTACAGCCTGGTGATGCCCTGGACGAAGATCCCCTTGAAGATCAGGGCGTCCCCGCTGCAGGTCTCCGGCTCGCCCGGCTCCGTCAGGATCGACTCGGCATCGACGAGCGTGTCGATGGCGGCGTCAGCGATCTGTCGGGCGCGGACGAGATACGTGTCGTCGCGGGTAATACGCCACAGCTCCACGAGGCCGCCGAGTATGACGCCCTGGTTGTAGGTCCACGTGACGCCACCATTGTTGGCGCACGATCCATCGAGACCATCATTGACCTGATGAGAGGCGTTGATCATCCCGCTGGCGTCGAACCAGTTCCACGTACGGAGAGCCCAATCGTGGTAACCGCCCTCGCCGGTCGGCGTTCGCACCCGCCGGTGCAGGCGCGCCGCGGCGAGAAGAAAGAGTTCGTTGGTGATGGCGTTCTTGTAGCCGCGGTCCTTGTTCCACCACAGGCCGCCGCCGCACATGTCATCCCACGCCTCCGTCATGCCGGCGAAGAGCGCCTCGGCCTCATCGAGGTACTTGGGGTCACCGGTGACGTCGTAGGCCCGCAGCCACGCATTGAGGTACCAGCCGTCATCGTCGAAGAAGTGCGACCGCCGGCCACGGTAGCGGGCAAACGACCTCTCGACGACACTCAGATACTTGACGTCCCGCGTCCGATCGTACGTGTTGACCATCGCTTCGATGGCGAGAGCGGGCTGCCACGCCTCTCCCGTGGGCGTCTTCCAACGACCGCTCCACGAATTGAAGAACCTGCGCAGCTTCTTCACGGCCAGTCTGTCGCGCTCGTCCGCGACTCTCGCGGCCGCGTCAGTCCCACCCAGCAGGCGAGGAGAGTGCGCCGTCACAACGAACAGTTTGCATCCGCGACGGGGGTTGCGGCTACCGGCGGGGGACGGCAGTTCGGTGGCACGGACCAGGGCAGCCTTCGGCAGCACCGGGTGCGGGGCGCTAGCGTTTGCCCGTGGACGTTGCTGACGGCGAACAGGTGGCCGCGTCACTCGCTGACTGGATCAGCAAGCTGACCTTTGTCGACCAGGGGACGGATGAGGTCACGGCGCTGCTCGTGGACGCGGCGGCGGCGTGGGGGATGGCCCAGGGCTGGAGGGTGTATCGCAGGGCGCCCAGCGTCATGGCCCTTCCGGCCCCGTACGAGCATCGTCGTTCGTGTCTGGATGTGGCGTGTGCGCGGCCGGTGGGGGCGCCGATCGCGATCGAGGTCGACCGTGCCGATCGTCAGCGTTCTGTCGACAAACTCGTTGCCGAGGCCGAGGCGGGGAGGGTCGCGATCTGGGTGCGGTGGGGAAATGGCAGGTTCGAGGCTCCGCCGTTACCGGTCAGGATGGTGACCTGCCCGGTCACCTCGCGTCGCGGTCCTGGCGGGCGCGGCGGCCGGCTGCATTCGCGGCTGCCGGCAAGCGACCGGCCAGCCCCGATGCATACCGTGGTCGACGCCGGCATTGACCAGCAAGGGAACTTGTTCACCGGTTGATCCCGTAGCTGGCTGAGGTGACACATAGCTGCCTGAGGTGCCACGGTCGAGTGAAATTGGTCATATAGCGGTTTTCGCTGCCGAACACAGCACTCGACACCCTGGACAAGGAACTCGCCGCCGTGCCGGTCGGCGACCTCACGCCCTCGGAAGCCGCGCTGTACGCCGTGGTCAATTCGCAGCAGATCGCCGACAACATCGCCGGGGTGGCCGGTACGGCGTCGGCGACGAGCAGTGACGCGGGCGCCACGCAGCGGGCGGCGGCAGACCTCGCCGAGATGGCGACGGCTCTGCGGCACGGCCTCACCAGCGGCTGACGACGCGACACCACCGATGGGCTACCCGACTGTCGGTTGCTCAGGTGCTGGCGCGGATCGACATGCCGCCGCTCGGGCCAGTACCCGCATCGTCTCGGTGACCATCCGCTCGGCGTCGAAGTCACGCAGCGCCCGCAGCCGTGCCCGCCGGCCCAGGTCCCGGCGTAGCGCCGGGTCGTCGAGTAACCGGTCGAGGGCGATGACGAGCCCGTCCACGTCGCCCGGGGGTACGACCAGCGCGTCGGACCCGACCGCTTCCGCTATGTCACCCACGGCGGTGGTCACGCACGGCAGGCCGTGCGCCATCGCCTCCAGCAGCGCCAACGACAACCCTTCCCGCCGTGACGGCAGGCAGAACACGTCGAGCCGGCGCAACAGTGCCGGTATGTCCCGGCACAGCCCGAGGAGGGTGATCGGCAGACCCCGGGCCTCTCGCTCCAGCCGGTCCCGGGCTGGTCCCTGCCCAGCGATCACCACCCGCAGCCGCCGGCCGCGGCGGTTCAACCGGGAGACCGCCTCTACGAACAGGTCAAAGCCCTTGTGGTAGGCCAGTTGCCCGACCGCGCCGACGACCAGCGGGTACCGGTCAGCTGGATGCGCGACCCGCGTTGGCAGGTCGACCCCGTTGCGAATCCGGTGGATGGCCGAGGCCGGTACCCCCAGGTCGTCGCGTAACTGTCGCGCGATCTTCGCCGAGACCGCCACGGCGGCGGCCAGGTTCGAGTAGAGCTCGCGTAGTCCGGGGCTGGTGCCGCCGTCATGCAAGGTCGCCACCGTCGGCGCGCAGGCCTGCGCCGCGCGCAGTGCCGCGCGGTTGCTGGCCGGATTCACCAGGTTGACGTGCACCACATCCGGGCGGACCTCGGCCAGTGCGGAGGCGAGCGCCGGCGCCCGCTCGGCGTCGAGTGCCAATGGAATGACCTTCACCGGCGAGGTCGGGGCGAAGTAGGGCGGGGTGAAGTATGGCGCGACCGGAGCGGCAACCAGCAGCGTAGGGTCGACCCCCGCCGGCGCACGGTGGAGCAGTTGCCGGGCGTACGCCTCCGCGCCGCCGAAGGCGTTGCTGTCGACCACCATCGCCAGCCGCAGCCGACCGACCATCGCCTCTCCCTTCGGTGGCCCGTGGCGGGCTACCCCGATTAGGCCGCCGGTAAAACGCTTATTTCCCCGTTGAGCGGGCACGGAATTGACCAACTGGAGGGACGGTCCGGAAGGACGGTCATGTACCTGACGCCCAGAGAGCTGGACAAGCTGCAGATCCTTTCGATGGCGCAGATCGCGCATGCCCGGAAGGCGAAGGGCCTCAAGCTCAACTATCCGGAGGCGGTGGCGATCATCGCCGCGACCGCGCTGGAGGGCGCCCGGGAGGGCAAGACGCTGGAGGAAGTGATGACGGACGTCCGGACGGTGCTGACGAAGGCCGACGTGATGGAGGGTGTCGCCGACCTCGCGCGGTTCGTCCAGGTCGAAGCGGTCTTCACTGACGGCAGTCGACTCGTCACCGTTCACGGTCCCATTCAGTAGTAGCGGGTTCAGTAGTAGCGGGAGTAGCGCGATGCCGGATACGACACCCGAGGGCGCCGCCGAGCGCCCGGACGCCCAGACTGAGATGGTCGCGCCAGGCGGATATGTAATCGCCGCCGACCCGTTGGAACTCAATGCTGGACGGAAGGCCGTCACGATCGAGGTTGCCAACACCGGTGACCGACCTATTCAGGTCGGCTCCCACTTCCACTTCTTCGAGGTCAACCGGCTGCTCGCGTTTGACCGTGAGGCGGCCTTCGGCATGCGGCTGGACATTCCGGCCGCAACCTCCGTCCGCTTCGAGCCCGGCGACAAGAAGACCGTCGGGCTGGTGCGGTTCGCCGGCAGGCAACGCGTGCACGGCTTCAACGGCCTGGTGGAGGGCTGGACGGGCACCGGCCCGAAGCCGGGATACCAGCCCGACAAGCCTGCCGCCCTCGCCCGAGCCGCCATGCGGGGGTTCGCGATGCACCCGGCCGGGACCGGCGACGGTGCGGCCGCCCGAGGGCGGTAAGGCCAACGTGGGGGCGGTCCCGCCAACCTGTGCCGAGGAGAGCGGCTGATGAGCCAGATTTCACGCCGGCAGTACGTGGATCTGTACGGCCCGACGGTGGGCGACAAGATTCGCCTGGGGGACACCGACCTCTACGTCGAGATCGAGCGGGACCTGCGCACCCTGGGCGACGAGGCGGTTTTCGGCGGGACGAAGACCATTCGCGACGGTATGGGCGCGAACAACCAGATCACGTCGGCGGGCGGCGCCCTCGACCTGGTCATCACGAACGTGACCGTGATCGACCCGGTCCTCGGGGTGGTCAAAGGGGATGTGGGGGTCAAGGACGGGAAGATCGTCGGGGTCGGCAAGGCCGGAAACCCGAGCACGATGGAGGGCGTCACGCCGGGTCTCGTGATCGGCGCGGCGACCGATGCGATCTCCGGCGAGCACCTCATCCTCACCCCGGGCGGCATCGACAGCCATGTGCACTACATCTCGCCGCAGCAGGTCTACCACGCCCTCAGCAACGGCATCACCACGTTCCTGGGCGGCGGAATCGGGCCGACCGACGGCAGCAAGGCCACCACGGTCACCCCCGGGGTGTGGAACATCGAGATGATGCTGCGCGCGGTCGAGGGACTGCCGGTCAACGTCGGACTCCTCGGCAAGGGCAACTGCGCCGGTCGGGCGCCCCTGGACGAACAGATCCTGGCCGGTGCGGCCGGTTTCAAGATCCATGAGGACTGGGGGTCGACGCCGGAGGCGATCCGGGCGGCGCTGAGTGCCGCCGACGACTTCGACGTCCAGGTCGCCATCCACACCGACACGATCAATGAGAGCGGGTACGTCGAGGACACGGTCGCCGCGTTCGAGGGCCGGACCATCCACACGTACCACACCGAGGGCTCCGGCGGCGGGCACGCCCCCGACATCATCAAGGTGGCCGGGGAGCTGAACGTACTGCCCAGCTCCACCAACCCGACGCTGCCGTACGGCATCAACGCGCAGGCCGAGCTGTACGACATGATCGTCGTCTGCCACAACCTCAATCCGGCCATCCCGTCGGATGTCGCGTTCGCGGAGAGCCGGATCCGGGCCGAGACGATTGCCGCCGAGAACGTCCTGCAGGACATGGGCGCCATCTCGATGATCAGCAGCGACGCCCAGGCCATGGG
>JAOPWA010000117.1 GCA_025965915.1 Dactylosporangium sp.
GCTCACCTGTGGTTTCCCTGACGATCCGTGCTGGACGGCCGGCCGTGAAGCCATGCTCATCCGGATGGTGGACGCCCTGCACGACTCGTGCGACGTCTACTACGAACTGTGGCGGTCAGCGCAGGAACAGCTCGATGAGCGGCAGCAGCTCGACGTGCCACTGCTGTGCGGGAGTTACCACGCAATCTGTTTCGCCGCCCGCATCGCTCGCGTCGACCTCGAGCACGGTGCTCCCCGCTTCGCCGACGTCACGGCCGCCTGATGGCCGGCCCACCGGTGGAAGTGGTGAACGCCTGCACCCGCAATGGGGAAGGCGGCAGCCCGACTGCGGTCGTGATCGACGACGCCTCCCTCACCGACGACGACCGGCGCGCCATCGCCCGCAGGACCGGCACCTCCCACACCGCGTTCATCGACACCAGCACAGCGGACGCGCCCATGGTGCGCTTCTTTACCAGCGCCGGGGAACTCACGAACTGCGGCCATGGCATCATCGCCGCGCAAGCCGTCCTGCTGCACCGCAGCGGCGCCACCGAGCACCACGGGCGCCAGCGCTCCGCAGGCCGCATCTTCGCCACGACCGCCATCCGCCGTCGCGACGGCGTCGAAGTCTGGTTCGACCAAGGCGTCATCGCCCTGGCGGAGCACGCCGACGCCACCGGCGGTGGCATCATCGCGGCCCTCGGCCTGCAACGAGCGGACATCGCCGCCGACGTACGGGTCGCCTCGCCCGGCACGCCAAGACTCCTCGTCCCCCTCCGGGATCACCCGACACTGCTGTCCATGCAGCCCGACTTCGATCGGCTGGCAACCGAGTGTCGCCGACTCGGGTATCTCGGCTGCTTCACCTACGCACTCTCGCCAACCGCAAGAACGGCCGCAGCCCGCATGTTCGCCCCCGCGATCGGCGTCACCGAGGACATCGCGAACGCCAACAGTGTCGGCTGCCTCGCCGCCCACCTGCTCGACACATCCGGCAACGGCGAAATCGAAGTCCACCAGGGTGACACGCTCCGGAGACCGTCATCGATTTCCGCCAGTGCGACACACACCGGATCCGGCATCGTCGCCAGAATCGGCGGAGTGGTCGGCCTCGGCCCGCCCATCGTTCCCGGCTGAACCATCAAGCGGGCAGCGCTCGAGCGATCTCTCGATCAAATGACAGCGCTTGTCGAGGCGCGTGGTGTATTGCCCGCGAACGACGACGTCAGCGGCAACGGCTGACGACGGCACATTGCACCAAAGACGTCGAGCAACCTTCCGTGGCGATGATCGGATGCACGGTCATCGGCATGACAGCGCACCCGGCTCCCAGGGCCGGAGGCGCCAGGAAATGTGACACACCCGGTAAGACCTGCCGATCTCCGGCGGCGCCGACGGCCCGGACCACTTGGCCGGCGCATCGTGTGGAGCATGGGAGTACAACCATGTAACGCATCGGAGCATCTTGCATCTTGCATGGTACGCGGCGTTGTGCAATATTGTGGGCCTTCTCGTATCCGCGGGAATGAAGAAGCCCTCCCGCCGCGTCTGGCCTGCACAGCATGGGCGCGCCGGGAGGGCTCCCACCAGGAAGGATGCCATGAGCGTCACGCCAGGCACCACACTTACCTTCGATGCTGACCGCCTCAATCCGGAGCAGGTGACCGACCTCGTCACCCGCTACCGCGCGTACATCGCGGTCAACGACTCCGAGACACCCGCTCCCGTCGATGACGAGTCTTGGCGGACGGCCGAGAGCACCGGCTGGACGCTCGACGCTGTCGAGAAACTGCGCGCCAGGCTCACCGCCCACGGCGCCACCGCGCAGCTCGCCGCGCTCGAACGCGCGGTCGCCAACGGCGGCTTCGTCTCGCGCGCAGAGGTGTACAGCCTCGCCGGATATGCGCCCAGCCGGCAGCTGAAGAACTGGACCAGCCCGGTCACCGGCGCGCAGGCTGCCCTCGTCGCGGCCGGCGACCTCCCCGAGGACGCCGCTGCCGCGCTCGAGACCGAGTACGGTCCCGGCCGTGGCTTCCGCCCCGCCATCGGGTTCAACGTCGCCCCGGAGATCGTCAAGCTGCTGCGCGAGGCGTAACCCGCCGCTCGTCCCAGGGCGCGCCCGCGACCGGTCAGGGGCGCGCCCTGGGGCACGCGCTGTTCGCGCGGTCGCCTACCGCAGCGCCACCGCCGAGACCTGGGAAGACTTCCTCGCCGGGATGCCCGGAATGCCGCAGGTCATCGTCTCCGACGGCGGCCAGGACGTCATCCAGGGCATCAACGCCCGGTGGCCGAAGCCGGGCGTCGGCAACCGCCCGGAGAAGGTCCGCTGCCGCTGGCACCTCGCGAACAACCTGCGCGAGGCCGTCGTCGCCGACATCAAGCCGTACCTGAAGGACACACTGGGCCTGAAGGACCCACGCGAGCACCCGCTGTACACCCTCGCCGAGCGCGCCTTCGACGACCAGGAGCACTTCGACCTGTACTACGGCCTGGCCTACCGGTCGCTGCTGAGCTGGGACCCCGAGTCCGGGGTGCTGCCGTCCGCGCTGAAGTGGCTGTCGCACAACGAGGACCTCATCCGCTGCCAGATGGGTCGCCGGGCCGGGCGCCCCGGCCCCGAGTCCACCGGGCCGTTGGAGGCCCACATCCGGCTGCTGCGCCGGCACTTCGCCTACCGCGCCCAGTCGCTGCGCAACCAGCCGCGCACCAACCAGCTGCTTCGGCTGATGGTCGCCGGCCGCAACGGTGAGGCCGACGAGCGCGTCTGGGCCGAGCGCATCCGTCAGTGGCTCATCGCCAACGGTGGCGTCGGCCCCGCCCAGCGGCAGCTCGTCGGTGCCGGAGGGCTCTGACTGGGTGTGCCCCTATTCGGGCTGCGGCCAGAGACACCAGATCCCCTGGCGTCCCCGCTACCTCGCGACCGGTTGAGTGCCAACCGGCCCGACAGACGCCGGACGGCCACGAGTCCAGGCGCTTGCGTCCGTAACCGTGCAGTTGGGTCAGCCGGCCGCAACGCGTAGCAGCCCGAGCTGGTGCTCCCAGCCGGCGCGGTGGCTGCCGATGTGGTTGGACGGCACACCGCGGTGCGTGAGTACGACCAGCGTGTCGTCGCCGTCAGGGGTCAGCACGACCTCGACGGTCGATCCGCCTGGCGGCAGGGTCTCATCGCCGGGGATGCCCCAGCTGAACACGACGCGGTACGGCGGCTCGACGGTGATGTAGGCACCGCGGGCGACGATCTCGCCCATGCCGAGCGAGAACACGCCGCCGGGCTGCGGGTCGAGCTCGGCCCGGTCACCGATCCACTCGACGATGAGCGCGGGGTCGGTGAAGTACGGGAAGACGACCTCGGGCGGTGCCTTGATGTGCTCGGTCGCGACGATGACGTCGTTGCGGATCTCGGCGGTCACGGCTACCTCTGCGGTGGTCGGGGATGGTCCGTCTCGACAGCCTTCTTCAGGCGGCTGAGGGCGTCGGGCCAGAACTCGGAGAGTAGCTCGCGCACCGGATCGAGCGACTCGTGGCGCAGCGTGTAGAGGCGGCGGGTTCCCTCGCGGCGCTCGGTGAGGAGGCCGGCCTGCTTGAGTACGCCGATATGCAGGCTGACCGCCTGCTGGGTGAGGGTGAAGTTCGCCGCGATCCGGCCCGCAGGCAGCTCAGTGTGCTGGACGAGGCGCAGGATCTGTCGGCGGTGTGGGTCGGCGAGCGCCCGCAGCACCGCATCAGGTGCCGCGGGCGTCGACTGCTTCCGCTCGGCCATCGGACTAGGGTTTCAGACCCCGAACGGGGTCCCGGTGCCGGTCTTGGCGAAGGTCTCGATGCTCGCCATGAAGTACGTCCAGCCGGCGAAGCAGTCGTCCCAGCACTCCAGCTGCGGGGTGAGGCCGGCGTGCCGGAAGCGGAGCTCGGTGCCGGTGCCGGTGCCGGCAGCGACGATGTCGAATTCCATCGTCGTGCCGAGCCACTCCTGCGTGTGTCCGGTGGGTGTGGCCCTTACGGGCGCAATGGACTCCCAGACCACACGGGTGGGTCCGGCTTCGAGGACGCGCATCGCGTTGACGCCGTTATCGCCGAAGCTGGTGACAAGCGTGCCGCCGACTGCTCCGTCGCCCTCGGTCGGGCCCCACCAACGGCTGACGCCGGCGGCGGACGTGAACAGCGCCGACACGGTCTCGGGGCTGGCAGGGAGGTTCAGGACCGCGGTGAAGTCCTCGGTCCGCGTGCTGGTGGCGCCGGTCATCCCGGTCTCCTCTCGATTTCACAAGCTATCGCCTGTACAAGCAGATGCTTGTAAATGTAGGTAAAGCTCTGTCGCATGTCAAGACGTCGTGGGTTACCTGCCGCCGCGTGCGCCACCGGTCATCCCCGTGGTCGATGGCCATCCTCACCAGCTGGCCGGCGGCGATGAACGGCCTGACACTGTGCCGTAACCGAATCCCGACGCAACGTGACACTCGGCGCAACCACGGCAATATGGACACGACCAGTGACCGTCGATCGAACTCGACGGCTGTGGATAACTGTCCGCGCGCGGTCACTCACCCGGCCTGTGAACAGAGAATCTCCACTTGCAGCGATACAAGGCCTCGTGGCCAGGCGGCCGATATGGATGGCCACCGCGCATTTTCCAATGCGCTCATCTGACACGAGGCAGACCAGCTATCGAGACAGTCGGCAAGGTCGGACGCCAGAGACGTCTGCGGTCGCTCCCTGTTCGCTCTACCGGAGTCCTCGCGACACACTCATCTCGGCATGACCGTGCACCGGCCGTCGGGGCGAAGACTCGATCAGCGGCACATGTACGTGTTTGGCGCAATCAAGATCGTCGGTGGAAGAGGGCACTCGGGGTCATGGCACATCGGGCTCGGGGTGGTCATCTAGAAACCGTGTGGCCGCGTCGTCGTCGATGAGCGAGTTGTCGACGAGCCAGTCGACCGCGTGGCGTCGGGCGCGGGCGTCGCGGAAGGCGTGCCACGCCGGCAGCAGATGCGGAAGTTCTTGGTGCAACTCGTCTTTGAAACGACGAAAGGCGCCCTTGCCCTCGATGGCCCGCGCCAGCCTCCGTCCGGCTCGGTCGTCGCTGATCCGCTCGGCGAAGTCGGCCATGTCCCGGTACCAGACGTGTGGGAGCGGGCCGATGCAGATCAGGTCCAGGTCGTCGAGGTCAACGGGTGTGTGGCCGTCGATGCCGGTGTCGGAGGTCCAGAACACGACCTCTTCGGTCTGCGGATTGAGCAGCCAGCGATGTTCGTAGTCGGTCTGGTCTGCGAGAGCGGCAGCGATCTCGTCCAGGTCAAGGCTGCTCGGATCAAGCATCCGACCACGGTAGTCACCGCGCATGGAAATGGCGACGGGTCAGACTTCCTCGATGTGGCATCGCGCGACTCGCGGCATGAGCGTGCGTTAGCGCCACGACGGTCCAGGCACATGATCGGATCGGACCGCAGCGGTCGGGCACGGCCGGGATCCTTCGGCCAGGCTTGACGTCGAAAGGAGGCCTCGTGATCTCGGCACTCAACCGGCTTGTCGACCTTGTCGAGAAGCACCTCACCGAGGAGTTCGACGTCAACGGGTTGGCCGGGGCGCTCGGCACGACCGAATACCACCTGCGCCGGATGTTCTCGTCGTTGGCCGGCATGCCGCTGTCGGAGTACGTGCGCCGACGCCGCATGACCGTCGCGGCTGCCGACGTCGTCCGGGGCGAGGACGATCTGCTGAGCATCGCCGTCCGGCACGGATACGGCTCGACCGAGGCGTTCGGGCGTGCGTTCCGGGCGGTCCACGGCGCCGGCCCTGGTGACGTGCGCCGCGACGGAGGTCCTCTTCGCGCACAACCGCAGCTCAGGTTCCGCCTGACCGTCGAAGGGAGCATCCCCATGGACACCCGCATCGTCGACCGCCCCGCGTTCCGGCTCGTCGGACACGCAGCCCGGGTTCCGCTGATCCACCAGGGCGTCAACCCGCACATCCAGCAGCACATCACCGCACTGCCGCAGGAGGAGCATCTCCGGCTGAAGGCCCTCGGCGACACCGAGCCGGGGGGCCTGCTGCAAGTCTGCGACGACCTCGACCCCGACGGCACCGAGGGCAGCGATCTGACATACCTGCACGGGGTCGCTGTCTCCCGGGACACACCGGCCCCCGACGGCCTCGACGCCATCGAGGTACCGGCCGGCATGTGGGCGGTCTTCCGCACCGCCGGACCCCACCCGCAGGCCCTGCAGAAGACCTGGGCCGCGACTGCGACCGAGTGGTTCCCCTCCAACCCGTGGCGTCTGCGGCCAGGTCCCGCGATCGTTGCGGTCCTCGAGCGCGCGGACGACTTCAGCACCGCAACCTGCGAGCTGTGGCTACCTGTCGAACCGACGTGACGGACCCTGCGAGAATTCAGACAGCATCAAGGATCCGGCCCGGCCGCCTCCCGTTACCCGGCTGGGAGCCGGGCCGGTACCTAGACGTGAACGCCCGCACATCGGCAGAAGCGGATGCCTGGGACACCAGCGTAGTGGACGGCCGGCGTCACGGTCCGTGTCCGGCATGCTCAAGGCCCGTGTAACCCGTCAACTGGAGTCACCGTGTAACGCATCAAGCGGAGTACGACAGTTGCCCGGGTGACGAAGTGAGTGACTACGGGCGCGAACTCTGACGGACGTGTAGGGACATGCCCGGACTGTTACAGCAGTTCAAACGGGTATTCGCGGCAGCTCAGCCACGCCCGATCATTCGTTCGGGACGAAGTGGTCGGGCGAGGTCAGTTGCTCTTGCTCCACATGCCACGGCCACCGCGAAGCGCCTCGACCAACGTCCGGCTGTAACCGCTCGCCTCGACCACCGCCTCGATTCGCCCGCGTGATGCGTGCTGGGGGAGCAGTTCCTTGACCAGCCGAGCGACCGAGTCACGTGCCTCGATCAGTTCCCTCGACATTCGTCGCTCGGTCTCGCCCAGGCGCCGAAGCTCGTCCAGCCGCCAGCCGCCAGCCGCCAGCCGTAGGAGTCGTCCTCGCTGCTCATGGCGGAAGCGTAGATGTAGCAGCGCCTGTAGCAACGCCCCTGGACGACGACGCACCTGACCGAACTGATCGCGTGGCCAAGCCGAGCCCTCGGACGCCGGGCGTCCTGCTCAGGACGGGTGCCCTGAACTTACAAACGGGGGATCGAACTGCCAGCAGCAGGCGACCCCAGGCCGCCAGATGAACGAGAGTCTGACGCTGGCGGCCCGGGCGGCGGCCCCGCCCCCCAGTGGGCAGATCGACGGCGAACAGCCTGGATGTGGAAACACAGCCAGCGGCGACGTGGCCTAGACCTGGCTTTCTAGTCGCAGTGCGACCTCGCGGTATCGGTTGACCGGGACCAGGTGCACCCCGTCGAAGGCTCCGCTGTCGCGTAGCTGTTGAATCTGTTCACAGGCAGCATCGACCCCGGCGCGCCGGTCTTGTTCTACCCGCTCAACGAGTGCGTCGGGGATCTCTATGTCGGGGATGGCCGCCGCGAGCCGCCGAGCCATAGCAGCACTGGCCAGCACCATCACGCCGGCATAGACGGGCACGTCCAGCGACGCGGAGTCACGCCAGCGAAGAAGCGCGTCAACGGAGTAGCTCACCTGAGCGAATACGAAGTCGGCCGACTGCTTCCAGCTGGGCACGCGACGCAGGCCGGTGGCCACACCGATGCGGAACGCCGAGGCGCCAGCGAACGCGGGATCATCTCCCAGACTCCGCGCTTCCTCGATCATTGTGCGGACGTTCAGCTCACTCGTTCGACCGCCGGCAGTCGGCTTATCGCCGTAGACGAATAAGAATTCGTTCACGCCGTATGCCGCCGCGGTCAGCATGTCCCTGCGGAAGCCCAGCAGGTTACGGTCGCGCGAGTTCAGGCAGGCGATACTCCGGCCACCCATCGCGGCCACCTCGTGAGCAACGGCGATGCTCGACACCGTCGCTCGACCGATGTGGTTGTCCGGAATCAGGAACGACTGGGCGACAGGCGCGAGCACCCCGATCTGGTGCCGAACGTGCCTGAGGTCCGGCCTGGTGGGAGGCTCGATCTCACATACAAGGCCAAAGTCTCGATCTGTCATCGAGGAGAACTGTACGGGTCTTGGGCGAGGAAGTTGACAAGGTCGTGGCAGAGGCAGAGGAGACCGTGGCCCAGCTTCTGCCCTACGCGCTTGTCCAGTCGGCAACAGACGGCGTACAGCAGCGAAGTACAGCAACCGACCACACCGAACCGGACCGGACCACGACGGACCGCAACAGCCCGGCTAACCTCCTACGAGACTTCAAGCGACCAGATTGCCCGTAGTTCGCATCGAGGGGATCACCGCGGCGGCCCGCCCGTAGACGTCGATGTTGACATCTACAGCTGACATCAACCATGGCGGAGTAGATCACCACCTCGTCCAACGCGGAGGGCGACGGGCGCGCCCCACGCGTCCGGCGCTGGTAGATATTGCTCGCAGCGGTCCCCTTCTTGGTCGTCGCAGTGACGTACCGGCTGCCAGACACCGACCAGCCGGCAGGTTCGGGCGGGAACCGCCGCTTTCAAGGTTCTACGAAGATCGAGACATCCTCCACTTCGCGGCGGTCGACAGGCTACCGGCCATCGATGCTGTGCCCTATAGTCCTCGCGTTGATCTCCTGAGCC
This sequence comes from Dactylosporangium sp., assembly GCA_025965915.1. Taxonomy (GTDB): domain Bacteria; phylum Actinomycetota; class Actinomycetes; order Mycobacteriales; family Micromonosporaceae; genus Planosporangium. The sequence goes on from JAOPWA010000117.1 coordinate 8,626, forward strand.
CAATTCAAGGACGTCTATCGTGTTATCCACGCATCGCGGACGAACTGCCGCGCGGATTGTGAGCGCTGCGCTCCTGGCTGCCATTGGCGTCGCTGCCGGTGACATGGCGGCCGCTCCCGCCTGGGCCGTCGACGGCGTTGACCTGAAGGCCAGTCTCGGCCAGGTGACCTTCGGCGCCGGCAGCTCCATGGTTTTCAAGAATTTGCAGGTCAGCAACACCGGCACGGCGAAAGCCACCAAGGTTGTGGCGAAGATTGAACTGCTCAGCGACGCCACGACGGCGCCCCTGACGTTCACCGGGCAGCGCAATGCCTGTACCCCGCTCAGCGCCACGACGGTCACCTGTCCACTACCCGACGTCGATGCATCCGCGACGATTACATCCGACCTATTCGCCGTTGCCATCGAAGCCCATCCCGTGCCGGGAACCTCCAACCCGACCCCCATGGCCGTGCGAGCCCGGGTCACGGTGTCAGCGGCCGAGTCGGACCTGGCCTCCGCTGACAACACTGTCACATCCGGGTCAATCCTTCGGACCGTGGTCTCCGCCGCCACCGATTGGGTCGCCTACGCCAAACCCATCGGTGAGCGAGACAGGAATGGCGACCTTCTCTACGTATCGCTGGACGCGGCCAATCACGGTCCGGCCCCGACGGCGCAGGGCGAGGCTACCTTTACCTACATTGCGCCGCCCGGCACGGAGTGGGACCAATCCTTCGGGTCTACCTGCTTCGAAGTGCGGCCCAAGATCGAAATCCGGTGCACCTCCGAAGGCTCTAACCCGCCGGACCTGAATCCTCCCTCGTACTTCCGTGTCCGACTCAAGCTCGTCTCAACGCCGGTCGGTGATGGCGAGTTCCGGGTGGAGGGCATGGGCGGCGAACTCAACCCCAGCGACAACGTCGCAAAGATCGTGATCGACATTCCCGGCGTCCCGCAGGTACCGAGCAGCGGGTCCTCACAACCGCCCGCCGCGGGTGGCGGCGGAGGCACCGGCACCCCCGCCGCACACGCCTCGGGCACCGGTGGCGGGCTACCCGTCACCGGTACCAACACCGGCCTGATCGCGGGCGCCGGGCTGATCGCCCTCGTCCTGGGCGCGGTCGTCTACCTGCTGGCCCAGCGCCGCCGGGTGATCCTGGTGGCCGACGACGAGCACACTGCCTGAACGGAGTGGGCGCGACGCACTAACGACCTGGGCCGCAATAAGGACAGAATGGGACAGGGCCGCACGGGCCTCCTTGATTGACATAATCAACAGACCGTGCGGCCCGCCACCCTCTGGATCAAGCAGCCACGCCGGCACTGGCTGGCTGACGAAGGCACCGTTGTCTAGGGCGCCGGAAGGTACCGACTCGCCGAGCATCATCGTGACCTGACCGGTGGCGGGGTTGATCAGGCGGTATCCGGAGGGCGCCGCGGGTGTTCTCCCGTCTTTCTCAGGCGGCGGCGCGCTCGTCGACCGGCCGCCGGCGCAGCGTGGCGCGCTCGACCGCGGGCGGGGCATAGGCCATGTCGAGCTGGCCGACGTCGGTGCCGGGCGCGACGATCGTGTCGATCTCGTCGAGGATCTTGTCGTCGAGGGTGATGTCAGCGCCAGCGAGCAGGTCGTCGAGCTGTTCCATGGTGCGCGGCCCGATGATGGCCGAGGTGACGCCGGGGTGGGCGATCGCGAACGCCATCGCGAGGTGGGTCAGCTTCATTCCGGCTTGTTCGGCGAGCGGGATGAGTTGCTCGACGACCTCGAGGCGGCGTTCGTCGCTGTAGTGCTTGAAGCCGTACCCGGTGCGGTGGGTGTCGGTCTGCTGACCCTTGCGGAAGCGTCCGGTCAGCATGCCCTGGGCCAGCGGGCTCCAGACGAGCGTTCCCATTCCGTAGCGTTCGGTGACGGGCAGGATCTCGCGCTCGATGCTGCGGTTGAGGATCGAGTAGGTCGGCTGCTCGGTGCGGAACCGCTCGAGGCCGCGGCGCTCGGCGGCCCACTGCGCTTCGACGATGTCGGAGGCGGGGAAGCACGACGATCCGATCGTGCGGACCTTGCCGCTGCGCACGAGGTCAGTCAGTGCGGACAGCGTCTCTTCGACGTCGACCGTCGGGTCGGGGCGGTGGACCTGGTAGAGGTCGATGTGGTCGGTCTGCAGGCGGCGCAGCGAGTTCTCGACCTCGGTGATGATCCAGCGCCGCGAGTTGCCGCGCTGGTTCGGGTCGTTACCCATCGGTCCCCACACCTTCGTGGCGAGCACGACGTCGTCCCGGCGCCCCTTGAGCGCCTTGCCGACGATCTCCTCGG
>JAOPWA010000122.1 GCA_025965915.1 Dactylosporangium sp.
TGGCGCCGGGCAAGGTCTGTTGGCTGGACGGGGTCTGGCTGATGCCCCACACGTTGGTCCACTGGTCGCGTGACTCGGTCATGGCCACCGGCGCGACCGTGGTGTCGGCGCTGCCTTGCCAGATCGCCACCCGCGGCCAGGGGCCGGTGCAGCCTATGGGGTTTCAATACCGTGTCACCGAGGTCTGAGCTGGGCTTTTATGCGGCTCGTTCGTATTCGTTGATGAGCCCGCCGAGGACGGGTCTGCGTTTGATCCGTTCGTGGGTCCGGTCGACGACGGGACGGTCGGATCGTGGGGGCCGCAACTGCAGGGCTCGGTGGGGACGGCGCCCGTTGTAGTGTCGCATGCGGTCGGTGACCTCGGTGCGGGCGGTGAGAACGAACCGCTCCGCGTAGGCGTTGGCTCGCGGGCTTCGCGGTGGGATCTTGCAGACGGTGATGCCGGTGTCGGCCAGCGCCGTGTCGAAGGCGTCAGTGAACTGCCCGGCACGGTCCCGGATGAGGACGGTGAACTGGTCGGCACGCTCGCCGAGGTCCATGAGCAGATTCCTGGCTTGCTGGACGGTCCACCTCCCGTCCGGGTTGGCGGTGATGCCGAGGATGTGCACGTAGCGGCTGCCGACTTCGAGGACGAAGAAGACGTAGAGGCGCTTGAGGGTGAGCGCGCAGTCCACGTGGAAGAAATCGCAGGCCAGCATGGTCGATGCCTGGGTGGAAAGGAACCGTCGCCACGTGGTGTGGTCGCGGCGCACCGGTGTTGGTGGTATGCCCAGGCGTTTGAGGATCCTGCGGATGGTGGACGCACTGACCCGGTGGCCGAGGCCGAGCAGTTCGCCTTGGATGCTCTGGTAGCCCCAGCCGGGGTTGTCTCGGGCCATCTGCTCAACCAGTCCGGCCACGACTGGGTCGACCGGTGGGCGTCCCTGCCGGCTCGGGAAGGTCCAGTGGCGGGCGACCAGCCGCCGATGCCAGCGCAGGACCGTGGCTGGGGTGACGAGCCGGTGTGCCTTCAACGTCCGGGGCAGGAGCCTGATCAGGGCAGCAAGCGCGGCGCGGTCGGTCCAGTCCAGGCGCGGTTTCGGGTTCTGCCGGCGCAGGACCGCGTTCTCGTGACGGAGGACCAGGATCTCCACGTCCTTGGCCGCGCTGGTCGCGGCGAGCAGGGTCAGCCATTCGGCGATGCGGCAGAACATGAGGTAGAGCAGGCGTAGTGGCACAACCACGATCGTGCCTGAGGTCAGCCCGGTGCGCCTGCATCTACCCTGGTCAACCCCAGCGACACCATATTGACACCCCACAGGCTCGATGCGCCCATTCGATGGCCTCCGCCCGATCCCGGACATCGAGCTCCCGACACCCAACATGCGCATGTCGTCGTAACGCTCCCTGACACGGGACGCGACTTCTTCACGCCGACCCCTCCGCGTCAATAGCGTGGGATTCGTCGAGCGCGTGGCGTTCTGCAGGGCAACCAGGCAAACCGTCTACGCACCTTGGTCTTCCGCGGCCCGTCGTATCCGGATATCCAGTAATAGCGACCGGGTGTCCGTTCACCGAGCCAAGCGCGGTCAACGTTGCCCGGCGACGTTCCCGCGCCATCGCGCGCGTGGCGTAGGGGGAGTATCGCGGGGCCCAGGCTGCCAGGCCCCAAGCGGCGAGTAGACCGGCCGATCCGATCGTTGCGATGCCTGCTGCGAGGCTCCAGGCGGTGGCCACAATGGAGATCCCGACTGGGCCTGCGGCGTTGCCGAAGTCGCTCATCACGCGCCAGATCGACAGGAACCGGGTGCGGTTGTCCGCTGGTGCGACGTCCGCGCCGAGCGTCATGATTATCCCCGAGCCGATCCCGTTGGCGAAGCTCATGATGACGGCAACAAGAGTCAGCGACACGGCGCTGTCGGTCAGCGGAAGGACCGTCGTGGCGGTGCCGAGGATCAGCATGGACGGCAGCGCGATGGACAATCGGCCGAAGCGATCCATCACCTTGCCGGCCGGATAGAACAGTGCCATGTCGACGGCGCTTGCTATGCCAAAGATGAGACTCGTTTTCTCCGGACCCAGGCCGATGTGGTGTGCCCACAAGGGCAGAACGGTCTGGCGCGCAGCGCGAACCGCGCCAACTGCGAGGACCGCGAAACCGAGCGTCGCGAAGAGGCGTCGATGGGAGACGAGCACCGCGTACGCGCTCGTGCCGCCCCGAGCTGCTGGTAGCTGGTCGTCTGCCTTCTTCTCGTCCGGAATGACGATGAGAAGTAATGCCGCCGCCAACGCGGCGATCATCGCGACGACATACGCACCGTGTATGCCGGCCAGCCCAATCGCGCCCGCGCCGAGGAACGGGCCAATGAACAGCCCGATGCGATGCGACCCCCCGAGCGTGGACATCGCCCTCGCGCGCAGGTCCACGGGCACGACATCAGTCACGTAGGACTGTCGCGCCAGGTAGAAGGTTGCGTTGCACATCCCGATCACGATGAGCGCGACACCCAAGATGATGAGCGACGGGGCAACTAGGCATCCGAACAGCGCGACCACGGCAATCCCGGCGGCGACGATCATCGCGTGCCGGTCGCCGATCCGGTCGACCAGCGACGCTGACGGCACGTCGCCGAGCACCTGGCCGACGCCAAGTAGAGCCAACATATAACCGGCGGTACTCGGGGAGGCCTCGACGTCTAGGGCAGTCAGGGCGATGATCGGGGCAATCGCGCCGTTGCCGATTTCGTAGACGAGTGCTGGTAGGAAGATTGATGGGGCGATCGAGCGTAGCGTGGCGGCCGTTGTGGGGGCTGGGGGTGGTGCTTGCGTGCGGCTGGGTGGTTCGGGCGGGTTG
>JAOPWA010000131.1 GCA_025965915.1 Dactylosporangium sp.
TGTATGTAGTTCATGATGTTGCTGAAGCCGGCGGCGATGAACGCGGTGCCGATGCCGATGAGCACACCGACGACGGTGACGATCCGGCCGACCCGCAGGTAGTAGTCATCGGGCTTGTCGCGCTTGAAGTACGACTGCCACAGGTCGTAGGTGAAGACGGTGTTGAAGCCGCTGACGTTGGCGGCCATGCCGGCCATGAACGAGGCCATCAGGCCGGTCACCGCGATGCCGAGCACGCCGTTGGGCAGCAGGTCGCGCATCAGTAGCGGAATCGCATTGTTGTACTGCAGGTCGCCGGTCTTGGAACCGAGCCCCTTCACGGTCACCAGTGCGATCAGGCCGGGGATGACGGTCACTGCCGGGATGACCAGTTTCGGGTACGCGCCGATGATCGGAGTGAGGCGGGCGGCGGTCATGTTGCGGGCCGACAGCGCCCGCTGCACCTCGGCGAAGTTGGTGGTCCAGTAGCCGAACGACAGCACGAAGCCCAGGCCGAACACGATGCCGATCCAGTTGGCGCCGAGCGGGTTGTGTGAACTGCCGGTGCCGATCCAGGTGTGCAGGCCGGCCTCACCGAGCGGGGAGTGGCGCACCTCGGCGAACAGGCCGGACATGCCGCCGACCTTCATCAGGCCGAGTACCGTGATCGGGACCAGGCCGGCGAGGATCACGAAGAACTGCAGCACCTCGTTGTAGATGGCCGACGACAGGCCGCCGAGGGTGATGTACACGAGCACGAACGCCGCCGCGACGATGATCGAAAGCCACAGCGGCCAGCCCACCAGCGCCCGCATCACCAGCGCCAGGGCGTACAGGTTGACGCCGGCGATGAGGACCTGCGCGACCGCGAACGAGATCGCGTTGAGCAGATGGGCCGGGGGGTTGAAGCGCCGCCGCAGGTACTCGGGGACGCTGTGCACCTTGGAGCCGTAGTAGAACGGCATCATCACGATGCCCAGGAACACCATGGCTGGCACGGCGCCGACCCAGTAGTAGTGCACGGTCATCATGCCGTACTGGGCGCCGTTGGCCGCCATCCCGAGGATCTCGATCGCGCCGAGGTTGGCCGACACGAACGCCAGGCCGGTCACCCATGCCGGCAGTGCCCGGCCGGAGAGGAAGAAGTCGGCGCTGGTCGAGATGGCCCGCCGCACGGCGAACCCCACCCCGAGGACGGTGACGAAGTACAGCGCCAGAAGCGTGTAGTCGAGCGCGTTCAGGTTAAGCCGCAGTCCGCTCTGCGCCAGGGTCTCCACCGTGCCTCCTACCGCCGGGGAGCGATCCCGGCCGAAGGGAGGGTTCCCTAAAGTCCGAAAATCCAATCACACAAGATCAGATGTCATCTGTCGGCCGGCTCCTCGGCCCGTTGGAACGTCACGAACAGCCAGAACATCGCCGGTACGAGCAGGACGGCACTGCCGGCAACCACGCCGAGGACCGTGTGCAGCACCGTCGGGGAGGCGGCGGCCCGGTCGACGGTCAGGTCGGGGTACAGCAGGACCGGATACTGGGCCGCGCCCCAGCCCCACAGCAGGGTGGCGACGGTGGCAGCGGCGGTGGCGCGCGCCGGTACGTAGCGGCGCCGCGCGACCAGAAAGAGCGACGCCGCACCGCAGAGCAGGGACACGACCACGATCGGCAGGCCTCGGTGGGTGATTCCGTGGAACAGGTTGGGCGCGTCCGCGCGCAGGACCGCGAGGCCCGCCAACGCGATGACGCCGACTGTGATCCCGGTGATCAGCGAGCGGCGCCGGAACGCCTCGGCGAGGGCGGCGGCGCCTTCGCGGTCCGCGTCCCGGGTGAGGTACACCGCCGCGAGGTATGCGCAGCAGCCGACGGCGAGCAGCCCGCAGTACACCGACGTCGGGTTGATCCAACTGCTGATGATGGCGCCTGACCCGATCACCGGCGGCACCCGTCCGGACGCGAGCCCGCCGGCGATCATGCCGAGCACGAACGGGGTGACCACCGACGAGTACCCGAAGACCAGCCCGTACGCCTTGAACTGCCAGCCGACCTCGGTGGCCTTGCGGAAGGCGAACGCCGCGCCGCGGGCGATCACGCCGAGGGCGACGATGGTCAGCGGGATGTACAGGGTCGCCGCGAACGGGCCGAACGCGGGCGGGAACGCCGTCCAGAACAGCGTGATGACGAAGATCAGCCAGACGTGGTTGGCCTCCCAGACCGGGCCGATGGTGTGCTCGAGGAGTTCTCGCTCCCGTGCTGGATCGAGCACCCGGCCCGGCCGTCGCGTAACCAGGTGCCAGATGCCGGCGCCGAAGTCGGCGCCGGCGAGCACCGTGTACAGGGTGAGCCCGATCCAGAGCGCCCCCAGCAGGACGACCGCTTCGGTCATGGAGTTCTCCGCGTCGGCTCCTGAGGTGCCGGCTCCTGCGGTGCGAGCCCGGCGGACACGAGGTCGAGCGGGATACGGGCCAGCCGGCGCAGCACGGTGACGGTCGCGACGGTGAGGACCGTGTACACGGCGAGGACCGCGATCAGTCCCACGGCGAGGCCGGGCTCGGGGTTGACCGCCTCGATCACCCGCATGTGCCCGTACACGATCCAGGGCTGGCGTCCGACCTCGGTGGTGACCCAGCCGGCCTCCAGGGCGAGCACGGCGCCTATCCCCGCTACCGAAGCGGCCGTCAGGAACCAGCGGGAGTGGGCCAGGTCGCGGCGGCGCCAGCGGATGAACGCGTACCAGGCGGCGAGCGCGATGAACGCCGTTCCCAAGCCGACCATGACCTGGAATGACAGGTGTACCGGGGTGACCGGCGGGCGGGCGTCGGGCGGCACGGTGTTGAGCCCGTACACGGTCGAGTGAGGATCCCAGTCGGCCAGGATCGACAGCGCGTTCGGTATGTGCAGGGCGTAGCGCAGTTCACCGTTGACGTACACCCCACCGAGCGACAGCGGCGCGCCCTTCGTGGTGTTGGTCAGCCCTTCGATGGCGGCGAGCTTGACCGGCTGGTACTCGTACAGGAACTTCGCCGCCCAGTCACCCACGAGCAACTGCACCGGCGCCAGCACAGCGGCGACGGTGAACGGGATGGTGAAGCCGAGGCGGTGGTACCGGTCGCGCCGACCGCGCAGCATCGCCACGGCGTAGACCGACGAGATCCCGAACCCGGCCACCATGAAGGCGGCGATGATCATGTGGGTGGTCTGGGGCGGAGCGGCCGGGTTGAACATCGCCTTCCACGGGTCAGCTCCGACCACCCGGCCGTTGTCGAGGTTGAAACCGCGCGGCTGGTTCATCCACGCGTTCGCGCAGACCACGAAGAACGCCGAGGCCACGCCGGCGATGCACAGCGGTACGGCGGTCAGCAGGTGCAGCTTCGGCGGCAGCCGGTCCCACCCGTAGAGGTAGACGCCCAGGAAGATGGCCTCGAGGAAGAAGGCGGTGCCCTCCAGGGTGAACGGGAACCCGATGAGCTCGCCGTACACGGCCATCAGCCGGGGCCACAGCAGGCCCATCTCGAAGCTGAGGATCGTGCCCGACACCGCGCCGACGGCGAAGAGCACGCCCATGGCACGGGCCCAGCGGTGGGCGAGCATCGTGTACACGGGGTCGTTACGGCGCTGGCCTCGCCACTCGGCGTAGACGGTGAACGCCGGCATGGCCACGCCGAAGCAGGCGATGATGATGTGCCAGCCCAGGGAAAACGCCATCTGGGTGCGGGCGGCGACCAGGTCACCGGGGGTTGCGGCCAGTACCACGCCCACGGATCGCATCGGTTCCCCCTTGACGCACGGGCACCGTCGGACGACGCGACCTACCCGTCTGACGGTGCCCGAAACTCGCATGATCAGGCGCGATGGCGGTGGGGCGGCTCGTCGGCTATCGTCGCCTTTCTGTGAGTACCGAGCTGAGTACGCAGTGGTGGCGCGACGCCGTGATCTACCAGGTCTACCCCCGCTCGTTCGCCGACGCCGACGGTGACGGGATAGGCGACCTGCCGGGGATCACCGCGCGTCTTTCGCACCTGGCCGAGCTGGGCGCAGACGCCGTCTGGCTGTCACCGTTCTACCCCTCGCCGCAGGCCGACGCCGGCTACGACGTCTCCGACTACCGCGACGTCGACCCGCTGTTCGGGCGGCTCTCCGACTTCGACGCGATGGTGGCCCGCGCACACGAGCTGGGACTACGGGTGATCGTGGACCTCGTCCCCAACCACACCTCCGACGAGCACCTCTGGTTTCAGGCGGCGCTGGCGGCCGGCCCCGGCAGCCCGGAACGGGACCGGTACGTCTTCCGCGACGAGCCCAACGACTGGGGCAGCATGTTCGGCGGCTCCGCGTGGAGCCAGGTCGAGGACGGCCAGTGGTACCTGCACCTGTTCGACGCGAAGCAGCCGGACCTGAACTGGGACAACCCGGAGGTACGCGCCGAGTTCGCCGACGTGCTGCGCTTCTGGCTCGATCGGGGGGTGGACGGATTCCGGGTCGACGTGGCGCATGGGCTGGTCAAGAGGTGGGAGCCGCCGAGCGACGAGGTCGCGGCGCCACCACCGGCGGTGCCCGACGGCCCTGAGCCGATGTGGGACCAGGAGGGCGTGCACGACATCTACCGCAGCTGGCGGGAGATCGTCGACGAGTACCCGGGCGAGCGGATCCTCGTCGCCGAGGCGTGGGTCGACCCGATCGAGCGGATGGCCCGCTACGTGCGACCTGACGAGATGCACCAGGCGTTCAACTTCGCCTACCTGCTCGCCCCTTGGAGCGCGGGCGACATCCGGGAGGTGATCGGGTCCTCGATCGCCGCGTGCCGGGAGGTGGGCGCGCCGACGACCTGGGTGCTGTCCAACCACGACGTGGTACGCCATCCGAGCCGCTTCGGGTACGCCGACGGCACCCTCCCGCGCAACGGCATCGCAGCGGGTGATCCGCAGCCGGACGAGGCGCTGGGGCTGCGCCGGGGGCGAGCCGCCACCGTGCTGATGCTCGCACTGCCCGGCGTCGCCTACCTGTACCAGGGCGAGGAGCTGGGTCTGCCCGAGCACACCACCCTGCCCGACGACGCGCGCCAGGATCCGACCTGGGCGCGGTCGGGCCATGCCGTGGCCGGGCGCGACGGCTGCCGGGTGCCGGTCCCGTGGACGGCGGGTGGCCCCTCCTACGGCTTCGGCCCGGGCGAGCGCAGTTGGCTGCCGCAGCCGCCGGCGTGGGACCGGTACGCCCTCGACGGCCAGCGGGGCGTCACCGGGTCGACCTACGAGCTGTACCGGGAGGCGCTGCGGGTACGCCGGGCGTACGGGCTCGGAGCCGGCACCCTCGCCTGGTGGGAAGAGGCCGGACCGGACGTGGTGGGCTTCCGCAACGGTGATGTCCTGGTGGTGGCCAACACGGGAGCCGAGCCGGTGCAACTGCCGGTCGGGGCCCGGGTGCTGCTGGCCAGCGGCGAACTCGACCCGCAGGGCCGGGTACCGGCAGACACGACCGTCTGGGTCCTCGCCTGACGGTCTGGCGGGCACGAGGTCTGGCGGGCACGAGGTCTGGCAGGTACGAACGCAGCGGGGGCGCTCCGGAATCCGGAGCGCCCCCGTCACTGTCTGTGTCAGATCAGGTCAGCTTTTGAAAGCGTCCTTGATCTTCTCGCCGGCCTGCTTCACATTCGCCTTGAACTGGTCGCCCTTACCCTCGGCCTCGAGGCTCTCGTCGTCGGTGGCCTTGCCGACGCCTTCCTTGACCTTGCCAGCCAGGTTCTCGGACTGGTTTTCGACCTTGTCGTCGTATCCCATGTCAAGCCTCCCTGTTCCGTTTCGGGGCTACTGACTACTTACCCGCCGACCGGCAATCCCAATCACGCCGTCGCCGTCCGGCGCGCGTTGCCGACGCCGGGGACCTTGGAGACCGCCGACAGTGGCTTCGCGACCTGCTCGAGCGAGCGCTGGTGGGCAGGCACCGCGTAGAACAGCGCGACCAGTCCGCCGACGGCCATCAGCCCGGCGCCGACGAGGTACCCGTAGAACAGGGGTGTCGGGTTCTTGGCGTCGCCGATCAGGGTGGCGAACAGCGCCGGGGCGATGACGCCCCCGAAGAACTGGGAGATCGCGAAGAAGAACGAGATCGCCTGGGCCCGCAGTTCGATCGGGAAGATCTCGCTGACCGTCAGGTACGCGCTGGAGGCGCCGGCCGACGCGATGAAGAACACCACGCACCAGAGGATCGTCTGCGTGATGGCGGTGAGCGCGCCGATCCAGAACAGGTACCCGCTGATCGCGAGGATCGCTGCGGACACCAGGTAGGTGCCGGCGATCATCGGTTTGCGGCCCCAGGTGTCGAACAGGCGCCCGAGCAGCAGCGGGCCGAGCAGGTTACCCAGCGCGAACGGGAAGAAGTACAGGGGGATGCGCTGGTCGGAGATGCCGTAGAAGCCCGAGAGCACCAGCCCGTACGTGAAGAAGATCGCGTTGTACAGGAACGACTGGGTGACCATGAGCGCGAAGCCGAGCAGCGACCGGCTCGGGTACTCCTTGAGCATCACCCGGGCGATCTCGCGGTAGGACACCGCGTCGGTCGGCTTCACCTCGATGGTGGCGTCCTTGTCCAGGGCGGGCAGCTCGCGCCCCTCGGCGCGGACCCGGTCCTCGATCTCCCCGATCGTCCGGTCGGCCTCGTCGGCGCGGCCATGGGTCAGCAGCCACCGCGGGCTCTCCGGCACGTGCTTGCGCAGCTGCCAGATGGCCAGACCGATGACGGGGCCCACCAGGAGGCTGACCCGCCAACCGACATCTTTCGGCAGGATGTTCGGGTTGAGCAGCACCATCTGCGAGGCGGCACCGATCATCGCGCCCATCCAGTACGTGCCGTTGATCGCGATGTCCACGCGGCCCCGAAAGCGTGCCGGGATCAGCTCGTCGATCGCGGAGTTGATCGCGGCGTATTCGCCGCCGATGCCCATGCCGGCGATGAAGCGCAGGATCAGGAACGACCACAGGTTCCAGGCGAAGCCGGACAGGCCGTTGAAGACCAGGTACAGGCCGAGCGTGAGCAGGAAGAGCTTCTTACGCCCCAGCTTGTCGGCGAGCCGGCCGAACCACAGTGCGCCGACCACCTCACCGAGCAGGTAGATCGACGCGGTCAGGCCGACCTGGCCCGCGGTCAGGTGGAGCGTGTTCTGATCCTTCAGGACCGAGGCGATCGACGCGGCCATCTGGATTTCGAGCCCGTCGAGGACCCAGGCGACCCCGAGCGCGATGACCACCAACCAGTGGAACCGCGCCCAGGGCAGCCGGTCGATGCGGGCCGGTACGTCACTGTGAACTGTCTCTTGGCTACTGGTCACGGGGGCACCTCCGTGACGGTGTTGCCCTGGCGGTTTGTCGCCCAAACGCCGCCTACTTAGCGATCGTTAAGCGTCGGCGGGTACGCGCGCGACGACGGACCCTAGATCAACCGGTAGGTTGCCGGTCATGAGGCTCGAGTTCGTACTGCTGTCCACGGCCGACACCGACCTGCTCGCGGCTCGGGCGAGCGGCGCTCCCTGGCGGGTCGCCAACCCCACCCGGCTGGACACCGCGGAGGTGTCCGCCCTCGTCGACGGCGCCGCGCTCGTCGTGGTCCGGCTGCTGGGAGGAGCGCGGACCTGGCCGGACGGGCTCGACGCGGTGCTGCGGGCGGGGCTGCCGGTGATCGCTCTCGGCGGCGAGGCCACCCCGGACGCCGAGTTGACCGCTCTCTCCACGGTGCCGGCGGGTGTCGGGCACGACGCGCAGCGCTACCTCGTCGAGGGCGGCCCGGACAACCTGCGGGAACTGCATCATTTCCTGTCCGACACGGTGCTGCTCACCGGCGAGGGGTTCGAGCCGCCGGTCCCGATGCCGTCCTGGGGCGCTTACGGTGAACGACCCGTTGATCCGGTTCGACCGACGATCGGGATCGTGTTCTACCGCGCGCATGCTCTCGCCGGCAACACGGCGTTCGTGGAGACCCTGAGCGAGCAGATCGAGGTGGCCGGCGGCAACGCGCTGCCGATCTTCGCCGCGTCCCTGCGCACCGTCGACGACGGCCTCGCTGCGGTACTGCGCCGGTGCGACGCGCTCGTCGTCACGGTGCTCGCGGCGGGCGGCACCAGGCCCGCCGACGCGAGCGCGGGCGGTGACGCGGACGCGTGGTCGGTCGAGGCCCTCGCCGCGCTGGACGTACCCGTACTGCAAGGGCTCTGCCTCACGTCCTCGCGCGCGCAGTGGGCCGAGTCCGACGCCGCGCTGACCCCGATGGACGCGGCGATGCAGGTCGCGATCCCCGAGTTCGACGGGCGGTTGATCACGGTGCCGTTCTCCTTCAAGGAGAGCGGCCCCGATGGAATCCCGGTGTACGTCGCCGACCCCGAGCGGGCGGCGCGGGTGGCCGGTGTCGCGATGGGGTACGCCCGGCTGCGCTCGATACCCAACGAACGCAAGCGGCTGGCGATCATGCTCTCGTCGTACCCGACGAAGCACTCGCGCGTCGGCAACGCGGTCGGCCTGGACACTCCAGCCTCGGCGGTGGAGTTGCTACGCGCGCTGCGGGCAGCCGGGTACGCGACCGGGGACTTCCCCGAAGACGGCGACGCGCTCATCCACACGTTGATCGCCGCTGGCGGGCACGACGTGGAGTGGCTGAGCGAGGACCAGTTGGCGGCGGCGCCGATCCGGGTACCGGCGTCCGGGTACCGTCGCTGGTTCGACGCCCTGCCGGCGCCGTTGCGCGCGAACATGCTGGATAAATGGGGTGAACCGCCGGGCGAGCTGTACGTCGACGGCGACGAGATCGTCCTCGCCGGCCTGCAGTTCGGCAACGTGACGCTGATGATCCAGCCGCCGCGCGGGTTCGGCGAGAACCCGATCGCGATCTACCACGACCCCGACCTGCCGCCGTCGCACCACTACCTCGCCGCGTACCGGTGGCTCGCCGACAACGTCGACGCCGTGGTGCACCTGGGCAAGCACGGCACCCTGGAGTGGCTGCCGGGCAAGGGCCTCGGCCTGTCCGACTCGTGCGCCCCCGACGCCGTGCTCGGCAACCTGCCGCTGGTGTACCCGTTCATCGTCAACGACCCGGGGGAGGGCGCCCAGGCCAAGCGCCGGGCCCACGCCACCGTCGTCGACCACCTCGTGCCGCCGATGGCCCGCGCCGACACGTACGGGGACATGGCGAAACTGGAGCAGCTGCTCGACGAGTACGCCACCGTCCAGGCGCTCGACCCGGCGAAGCTGCCGGCGGTGCGGGCGCAGATCTGGACGCTGATCCAGGCCGCGCAGCTTCACCACGACCTGCACCAGTCGGACATGCCGGGCGACGCTGAGTTTGATGAATTCGTCCTGCACGTCGACGGGTACCTGTGCGAGATCAAGGACTCCCAGATCCGTGACGGCCTGCACATCCTGGGCGCGGCGCCGCAGGGCGAGGCACGGATCAACCTGGTCCTCGCGGTCCTGCGGGCCCAACAGGTGTGGGGCGGCCGGCACGCTTTCCCCGGCCTGCGGACGGCATTGGCATCGCACTTCGGGCTGTCCGAGCACGATCTCCTCGCCGGGGTGGCGCCATCCGCTGTCCCCGACGCGCTGACCGCGGTCGCCGACGGGCCGGCCGTGACCGCCGCCGACCTGGTCGATTTGATCGAGGCCCTGGCCCGCAAGCTGGTCTGCGGCTGCGAGGCGGTCGGATGGAGTCCGGATTCCCTGCCAGCGGTCCTCGCGGAGGTCCTCGGCGAGGCCGTACCGGAAGTGGAGGGCGTGCTGCGCTTCGCCGCCACCGAGGTGGTGCCCCGGCTGGACGCCACGACCGACGAGATCACGGCGGTGCTGCACGCCCTGGACGGCGGGTACATCCCCGCCGGGCCCTCCGGCTCGCCGACCCGAGGCCTGGTCAACGTGCTGCCGACCGGGCGCAACTTCTACTCCGTCGACCCCAAGGCCATCCCGTCGCGCAACGCGTGGGAGGTCGGTCAGGCCCTCGCCGACTCGCTGCTCGCCCGTCACCGGGAGGACACCGGGGAGTGGCCGGCGCTGGTCGGGCTCACGGTCTGGGGTACCAGCGCCATGCGTACCCAGGGCGACGACATCGCCGAGGTGCTGGCGCTGCTCGGCTGCCGACCCACCTGGGACGACGCGTCGCGGCGGGTCACCGGCTTCGAGGTGGTACCGCTCGCCGAGCTGGGTCGACCCCGCGTCGACGTGACCGTGCGCATCTCCGGCTTCTTCCGCGACGCATTCCCGCACGTCCTCGGGCTGCTCGACGACGCGGTGGCGGCGGTGGCCGAGTTGGACGAGCCGGCCGATCAGAACTTCGTCCGGGCGCACGCCCTCGCCGACGCCGAAGAGCACGGCGACTGGCGGCGCGCGACCACCCGTATCTTCGGCTCCAAGCCCGGCGCGTACGGTGCCGGCCTGCTACCGCTGATCGACGCCCGCAACTGGCGCGACGACCGGGACCTCGCCGAGGTGTACGCGGTGTGGGGCGGCTACGCCTACGGCCGTGGCCTGGACGGCCGGGCGGCCCGCAACGACCTCGAGACCGTCTACCGGCGGATGGCCGTCGCGGCCAAGAACGTCGACACCCGCGAACACGACATCGCCGACTCCGACGACTACTTCCAGTACCACGGTGGGATGGTCGCGATGGTCCGAGCCCTGCGCGGCAGCGACCCGGCCGCGTACATCGGCGACTCGCACCGTCCGGAGCAGGTGAAGACGCGCACCCTGGCCGAGGAGACCAAGCGCGTCTTCCGCGCGCGGGTGGTCAACCCGCGGTGGATCGAGGCGATGCGCCGCCACGGGTACAAGGGCGCGTTCGAGCTGGCGGCGACCGTGGACTACCTGTTCGGCTACGACGCCACCGCCGGGGTGGTCGACGACTGGATGTACGAGCAGCTCGCGGCCTCGTACATCGGCGACCCGGCGGTGCGGGACTTCCTGGAGAAGTCCAACCCGTGGGCGCTGCGAGGAATCACCGAAAGGCTCCTCGAAGCGGCAGACCGGGGCTTGTGGGCCCAGCCCGAGCAGGCGACCCTGGATCAGCTCCGGGCGGCGTACCTCGCGGTGGAGGGAGACCTGGAAGGCTCCTGAGTCGCGGTTGCCGGGTCTGAGTCGCGGTTGCCCGGTCTTTGTCGGGAGGCGTTCCCGGCGGGTAGTGTGGCCGCGCCGCGGTCAAATGAGTACCGAGAGTGAGTAACGCAACGTGCCCGCCAATCTCTCCTCCGTCATAGTCGCGACCGCTCAATGGCTGGTCCGCGCCTATCCGGCGCCCGGCGGCACGTTCAGCGCGACGCTCGCGGAGGTACAGGCGCGCCAGGCGGCGACGGTTGCGGCCTGGCTGCGTTACCCCACGTCGATGGACGCCGCACTGGTCGGGATGGTCGGGCCCGGCGGCTCTGGGCGGCTGGACTGGCTGGTGGGCGCCGACGGCAGCCTGCTGTGCGACGAGGAGTACGCCTGGCGTACCTGGGTCGACGAGGTGGTCGCGAGCTGGGCCGCCTGCCTGCTCGCCGACCCCGACCTGGCGGTCGCCGCGGTGGCCGCGGTCGGGGGCTGTGAGCACATGGTCGGGCTGAGCTGCGACTTTCGTCGCCTTACCAGACCCGATGACCGCGACCGGTACGCGACGACGCTGCTGCGCCATCCGGACCTGCTGGATCCGGTCGCGCGGCTGCACCGCGAGCAACTGCTCGAACGTCTCGGCACCGGCGCGGCGGAGGCGGCCTGATCGAGCCGGCTCCCACCGCGCCCGCTCTCACCACGCCGGCCTGATGCGGCCGTCCCGACCGCACCGGCCATGATCGCGCCCGGCTCAGTCCTTGCCCTTCTTGACCATCTCGCGCATCGCGTCGCGCACGCGGTCGAACACGGCCAACGGCGGCCCGGCCACTAGGTTCCCGGCCGCCGATTCCGGGGTTCTGGGGTGCGGCCGGGTCGGTGCGGTCCGCTCGGCCGCCCGCACCGCGTCCGCCATCCGCTTCAGCTGATTGGCGTCCACCTTCTCGCGGAGGCTGGAGAACTCGTCGCGCTCCTCGCGCTCCGCATGCTGGAGGATCGCTTCCTTCGCCGCCCTGAACCTGATGTCGAACTCGGGCTTGTCCGGACCGAGGTCGTACAGCTCGGCGAGCATGTGCTTGGCCTGGTCCTCCTCGTGCAGCCGCGCGTCGACGACCTGCTCGCCGGCCTCGATCTTCCGGCGTGCGACCGGGTGGACGACCTCCTCCTCGGCGGTCTCGTGCACCGCGAGCAGTCGTACGAGGTCCTCGAACAGTTCGCGCTTGCGATCGCCCTGTGCCTTCTCCATCTCCCCGAACATCTGTCGGATCCGGTTGTGCTGGTCGACCAGCAGTTCCACCACGTCCTGTTCCCGCGTCGCGGTCATGGACACGACTCCTCACATCGCCATTTCTGCGGACGCTTGCGGCCTTCCCAGATCCGCGCCGCTCATGCACGCGGGATCAGCGTCGCCCCGCGGATCGTGAGCTGCCGGCGAGTGATTCAGAACTCCTGCCGTTGGGCCTGTCACGTTGACGTGGGGCGGGGCGGTGGGACAGCATGACCACCAAGAACGGCTAGGGAGGAACCCGGTGCGAGTCCGGGGCGGTCCCGCCACTGTTACCGGGGAGCAACCCCTCACCCGACGCGCCACGGCCGCATCTGCGGCGGGAAGGCCGAGGGGGAGCGTCGATCCGGGAGCCAGGAGACTCCGGCCGTTCACTGAACAACCGACACGCGGGCGTGGACACCCGCGGAGGGGATTAGCGCATGGCTTCGCGCCTGACCGGCGGATGATTCCGCCCTATCCGTTCGCCGCCGTCGTCGGCCTCGCCGACCTGCGCCTGGCGCTGCTGCTCACGGCGGTCTCACCGGCCATCGGTGGCGTGCTCGTACGCGGCGAGAAGGGTACCGCCAAGTCGACGGTCGTACGTTCCCTCGCGGGCCTCCTGCCGGAGGTCGACGTCGTCGAAGACTGCCGGTTCGCCTGTGACCCGGCCACGCCCGACGCATCCTGCCCGGACGGGCCACACGTCGACCCTAAGCGCACGACCCGCAGGTCGAAGCTGGTCGAACTGCCGGTCGGCGCCACCGAAGACCGGGTGATCGGGGCCCTCGACCTGCAGCGGGCGCTCAGTGACGGCGTCAAGGCCTACGAGCCGGGTCTGCTCGCGGCCGCCCACCGGGGCGCGCTCTACGTCGACGAGGTCAACCTGCTGCCCGACCACCTGGTCGACCTGCTGCTCGACGCCGCCGCCATGGGCCGCGCCCACGTCGAGCGCGACGGCGTGTCGGTGCAGCACGCGGCCCGATTCCTGCTGGTCGGCACGATGAACCCGGAGGAGGGCGAACCCCGCCCGCAGCTGGTCGACCGGTTCGGCCTGGTGGTGTCCGTCTCCGCG
Organism: Dactylosporangium sp.; assembly: GCA_025965915.1. Lineage (GTDB taxonomy): Bacteria > Actinomycetota > Actinomycetes > Mycobacteriales > Micromonosporaceae > Planosporangium. The sequence continues at coordinate 13,361 of JAOPWA010000131.1, forward strand.
CCGGACGACCCGGGCCAGCGCGCCGAGGTGGTCCGCCGACGCCTGGCGTACGAGGCCGACCCGGCCGGCTTCGCCGCCCGATGGGCGGCCGACGACGCCGCCATCGCCGCGCGCATCACGACGGCGCGCGGGCGGCTGCGCAACGTGCGCCTGCCGGACGCCGAACTGGACCGCATCGCCCGGATCTGCCTGTCCTACGGGGTCGACGGGCTGCGCGCCGACATCGTGGTCGCCCGGGCGTCCATCGCTCTGGCCGCCTGGCAGGGCCGCGACGAGGTGACCGCCGCCGACGTGGCCGACGCCGCCCGGCTGGCGCTGCCGCACCGCCGCCGGCGTGACCCGCTCGACCCGCCCGGCACCGACGAGCAGCGCCTCGAAGAGGCTCTGGAGGAGAACCGGCCGGACCCGGATGACGACCCGCCCCCGGGCGGCGGTGGTCCCGCCGGCGGCCCGGATGACGGCGGCCCGGATGACACCGGGCCGGACACCGGCCCCGACCACACCGGACGCCAGGTCGA
>JAOPWA010000139.1 GCA_025965915.1 Dactylosporangium sp.
GCTCACCGTGGCGGCGAGGACGAAGACCCCAACAACCCGACCCACGTACTCACCGTCAACGTCGCCAACCCGGCCTCTACGTCCTCATCCAACGCGGCCGGGAACAGACAGCCGGACACGGCAACAGCGCCCGGTCTCACCTCTCGGAGGAGACCGACGGCGCGTTCGATCAGGGCTTACGGGCGTCCTTTGGTCAGGTATGGAACTGGACTTCTGCGCCTCCACCGAACTCGACCCGGTAGATCACCGGCCTGGCCGGCCGCGATGGCTGTCTCACTTCACGACGCCATGCCCTTCACCAGCGGAAACTCGTACACCACGTCCATGGACGCAACCTTCAGTCGAAGGAGTGGCCAGGCACAGCGCCACCCACGTCGCCAAGCCCTACTCACTGGGGATTACGTGATCGTCGACACAACCGCTTGCACGACACGTCGGCAGAACGTGACCATAAGCCCGGTTTCGGTGAGGAAGGGCGTGACCGACATGAGTATGTGGCGGAGTCGTGGCGGCCAGGTAGTCCTCATGGGTATCGGGCTGTCTGGGCTGGTCACGCTGACCACGGCCGTCCCGGCGAGCGCGTCGTCGGTTCAGTCCAACACCTATACCGCCTATGCGAGCACGGCGGATGGCGGTGAACCGTCGATCGGCTTCGACACTGCTCGTAACGCGGCCGTTTACGGCGCGGGCACGCAGAACAAGCGGCTGATCTGGGACGACTCGACCGTGCCCGCGAAGATGACAGTGACCGACGCCAAGGCCACCACGTCAGTGACCTCGTTCGATGCGATCACGTTCACCGATCAGCGGACCAACCGCACCTTCGTCTCCCAGCTCGCGCTGGCGTGCAGCCTGTTCTCCCGCAGCGACGATGCCGGTGCCACCTGGACTCCCGGCCAGGGCTGCGGGATCGGCACGGCCCTAGACCACCAGACGGTGGGCGGTGGACCCTTCCACACCGGTGTGCCGACGCAGGCTCTCACCTCCTATCCCGACGCCGTGTACTACTGCGCGCAGAATTCCTACAGTGGAGGCTGCGCGACCAGCGTGGACGGCGGTACCACGTTCGGTCCTGTCGTCCCGGCGTACAACTCACCCGCCAACGACCCCAACGATCCCAATCCGTCGATTGCGGCCGAGGGTGGCGCGTGCTCGGCGCTGCACGGGCATCTGCGGGTCGGTCCCGATGGGACGGCGTACCTGCCGATCAAGGGCTGCGGCGGCACGCTGACGGCCGGCAACCTGACCAACACCGAATACTTCGGTGGTCACCCCTCCGTCAGCGTCAGTCAGGACAACGGAGCCAGCTACCGGGTGCACCGGATCGACGCCGGCAACAACAGCGACGAGAGTGACCCGTCGGTGGCCACCGGCCGCGGGGACAAGTTCACCGGCGGCCGGGTCTACCTGGGCTGGGAGGACGGCACAAACCCCAGCGAAACCACCTATGGCACCACCAGCGCCGCGAAGATCGCCATGTCGACCGACGACGGCAAGACATGGACCAACCCGGTCGATGTCAGTACCCGGATGGGCATCCACAACGTGCAGTTCCCGGAGGTGATCGCCGGAGACGACGACCGCGCGGCCTTCGCCTGGCTCGGCACCACCGCGGTCGGCGACGATCAGCACAACGGGTTCGTCGGAGCTGACGGCCACCCGGCGGTCTGGCACCTGTTTGTCTCCACCACCTACGACGGGGGCCGGTCATGGACGACCGTGGACACCACCCCGACCGATCCGGTACAGCGTGGCTGCGTCGACCTGCAGGGAACATCGAACAAGACCGCGACCGACCCGAACATCTGCAGCCAGCGCAACCTGCTGGACTTCAACGACATCACCGTCGACCGACAGGGCAGGGTACTGGTCGCCTTCGCCGACGGGTGCACCGCAACCTGCGTCACCGACCCCACGGTGTTGTCGACAGGAAAGAGCGGAACGGTGATGCGGCAGACTACCGGGCACGGCCTCTACAAGGCGTACGACGGCGCGATCGGCGCACCCGCCCAACCCCACTGAGCGGTCGCTGTAGCTTCTCAAAAGACGTGACCACTTCTCGTATAGCGACGGTCACCGTGCTGCCCGCGACGCTGGCAGGTGACCCAGGGACCAGGCGGACAAGGAGATACGGTCCGCGCTGTGGCGTTCGCTGTCCACATCGCCGGGCGAGGTCTGCCCGAATGCATGGACTACGTTGGCGAGCCGGTAGTTTCTGGACCCGTAGGAAGCGGGGGCTGTCAATACCGCCGGCCAGGACAAGATGGCCGTTGAGCCAGTACCGGCGCAGCATGTCTGGTCGTCCGGTTGGCCAGACAGAATCCGCGGCGGGGACACCGGCGCATCCAAGGCAAGCTGCTCAGCCTCGGCCATCACATCGCCGGAAGGGACCATCCGCTGGATCCTCGCCGCGGCCGATCTCGGCGTGGGCGTCGATGGGCGCGGCCGGGGAGGATGAGGTCAGCCGGTGATGGAGCCGGGCGGGGGGATGGTCCCGGGGCCGGTCACCGAGCAGGTTAGAGCGGCGGGAGTGTCGCCTGGTGGGGCCAGTGGAGGCAAACTGCGGAACGTCGGCTGACGCGTGGTCAGCGCTTTGAGGTCCAAGAAGTCGGTCAGGTCGTTGGCATTGGCGTCGCGGTAGGTGAGTGCGGGGAGGTTCCACTTCCGCTCGACCATGGCCATGATCGAGGTGTGGTCATACAGCACGTGGCTCACGTAGTTCCGCTTGGCGTAGGGGGACACCACCACCGCGGGGACCCGGAACCCGTAGCGGGCGAAACCGTCGTAGGTGGATTGGCCGGACTGGACCATGGGTGGGATGGGATCGGGGGCCAGGGCTGGAGGCGGCGGCACGTGGTCGTAGTATCCGCCGTGCTCGTCATACACGAAGACGAAGAGCGTGCGTGGCCACAGCGGCGAGGCGCCCAGCGCGTTCACGACCTTGGCCAGGAGGGCCTCGCCGACGGCGAGATTGTGCGGGTTCTCCTGCCTGTGGGGCTCGAAAAGTCAGCTACACCCTATGAGCTGGCACTTCGTCTTCGCCTCCGATCGACACGCATGATCAGCTTGTACGTGTTCAGAGTACGAGTCTTGTGTGTTGAAGATGTTCATCGTCGGGGCCCGTCACAAGGCATGCCTCGGCCACGTGCCCGGGCGGCAGGGGATGTCCGGGTTTTCGAGCCCCACGGGTACGCCGTCGTCGCAGCATCATCCGGCGCGCGGCCGACCACCAGTTCGACAGACTGAGCGGAGCCAGGCAGAGCAGCACGTCGCCGCTGGTATAGCCGGCATTGCAGGTCGCGAAGTGGAGCACGTCCGGGTCGGCGGCGAGGTGATCCGGAATCGCGGCGATGTCCGGACGAAGCCGGCGATCCAGGTTGCGGGCCACGCCAGCGGCCGGATCGTACTGTTCGCCGAGCAGGCGCAGCCCGAGTTGCTGGTAAAGGCCGGCTTCCCATGTCGGCAGGCTGGTGTCGCGGCGCGGCCAGGAGCGCTTGAAGTTGCGCGTCAGCGAGAGATAGCTGCGCCAGCTGAACGTCGTAAAGGCGACGTACACCGGTCGCCACGGATTGACCGCTTTGGCCCGTATGAAGTACCGGAAACCGATGCGGTGCACGTGGCCCTGCCCGCGGGTCTCGTTGACGAAGGCGGCGTTTCCAGCGTGGATCACCGTGACCGTTCGTCGCGCGTGGGTCAGATTGAACATCTCCACAGCGCCGATGCCGAGCAGTCGTTCATCGTCGCCGCGCAGCTGTACCAGGTCTCGTTTGGCCTGGATGCTCGTGATGAAAGCGCCTTCGAAGTAGCGGGAACCGAAGTCGAGGATCTCGGCCCAGTCGTGCTCGCCGAGTTCGGCAATCCGGCGGATGGTGACGTGGACAGACGGCGCCGGTGTTGTCGCCGACTCCGGCCCCCGATCCGCCGCACAGCGGCCGGCCGCGATAGGCGGGCGGGCGGACTCTGTCCGCCCTGCGCCGACAGCAGGACGGCCAGACCCGCGTCCAGTCGTGGGAACAGTAGCGCGATCCCTGGCAACGGTTAGCGCGAGGTTCTTCAGCGACGAAAATCTGGACATCTGTGGTGCTCCCTTGTCGGGGTACTCGGCCTTGCCGAAGGACGCTGTTCGCTAGGCATGGGTCGCACCTGGGGCATCGACCGCATTCCCGCAGCCGCGGGTACGTGGATGGCGAGTATGGCCACCTGTCGTCCGCACTGTGCTGGGCGTGGGAACGCGATACGCAAGTGTCGCGGGGGTGGCGGCCTGGGGCCATCGAGGGAATGGCTGGACTTTGCGCACGGCGCCGGCCGGAGCGCGCAGTCCGGCGTGCGGGTCGGGTGGTCGCGGGGATGTCGAGTTCACGGGCGCACAGCCCGGCGCTGATCGCCGGTGTGGTTGCCACCCCGTCCGGTACGACGCCGACGTCGAGCAGCCCTAACTCACCCGACGGTTGGCCTCGACGGATTCTTCCGGCGATGGCGGGAGGAAGCGGCGCGTAGGGCGACGCTGGCGTAGAGCAGCGCGGCGAGTATGGATACCTCGATGAAGGGCCGACGACACGGCGCTGTGCGTGCCGAAAACCCCGTCGATACAGGTCAAGCGGCATGCCGGTACTCGTGCAGGATGGCGCCGAGTCGATCGCGTCTACGGATGTCGAGGTGGTCGAATCGGTCCGGTTCGGTGATCGGTTGGGGGAGCGGGCGTAGGGGTGCTGCGGCGTGGAGCGCTCGGTGGGGCCGGTGCTCGTTGTAGAAGGTCTCGTACTCGCGCAGCGCGTGCATCAGGTGGGCCTGGTTCACGATCAAGGTGCGGTCGAGGAGTTCGGCTCGGCATGAGCGCACCCATCGCTCCATGACGGCGTTCATGCGCGGTACGCGGATGCCGGTCTTGACGATGGTGATGCCGTCGTCTTCGACGACCGCGTCGATGGCGGCCGTGTACCGGCTGTCGCGGTCGCGGACCAGGTACTTCGCGGTGGCGCTGGCGTCCTGGAGGTCCATGACTAGGTTGCGGGCCAGTTGGGTGGTCCAGGCCGCGGTGGGGTGGGCGGTGGCGCCGAGGACGTGGACGCGGCGCGGGTGGCGTGTTCGATGACGGCGAAGACGTACAGCCGTGCTCCGGTCAGCGTCCGGGTTTCGAAGAAGTCGGCGGCGAGGATCGCGTGCGCTTGGCCGCGGAGGAAGACGGCCCAGGTCTGACGATCGCGCCGGGGCGCGGGCTCGATCCCGTTGCGCTGCAGGATCTCCCAGACCGTGGACGGGGCGACCTTGATGCCCAGGGCCGTGGATTCGTCGGTAGCCCCAGCTGGAATTCTCCTTCGCCAGACGCAGGACGAGGGATTGGATGCGCCGGTGGGTGGGCGGCCGGCCGGGCCGTTTCGGGCGGGGTGCCTTGGCGTGGTGGCGGCGTAGGAGGTCGCGGTGCCAGCGTAGGACGGTGTCGGGGGAGACGATCAGGTGCAACTGACGCAGCATCGGCCTTGGTAGCCGGTGGAGGAGGGCGGCCAGGAATGCCCGGTCAGGCGGGGTGAGGCGGGGTTTGTCGATCTGCCGTTGCAGGACGCCGAGTTGATGGCGCAGCACCAAGATCTCGATGTCCTTGTTGGTGTCGCTCACCGGCAGCAGCCGTATGAAGGCGAACACGCGCGTAAGCGCCAGGTAGGGCAGTCTCAGCAGCACCATGGTTCATCCTGGCGTACCCGGTGTCTCGGGCTTTCGGCTGTATCCGAGAACCGGCAGGTCACAGCCCATGGATGGAATTTTCGGCGCCCACAGCGTGCGCTCCGCCGAAAACACGCTGAAACAATCTGGCAACTAGGTCTTGCCTTTTCTGAGAGATGCGTCTCACACTTCATCATCCGAGCGAGCGCTCGGTAGCTCGCAAGGCCGAGCGCCTCGAGGGATGGGGGTACGCCGATGACCGTGGCGTTTGATGGAGAGCTCGAGGGCGACACCACGCAGTGCGATCCGGCACAGGTGTTCTCCGACTGGCTCACCAAGTTCTCCGTGGCGATGGAGTCCGCCGACGCACCGGCCGTGACCTCGCTCCTGGTGGAGGACTGTTGGTGGCGCGACCTCCTGGCGCTGACCTGGGACCTCGGGACATACCACGGCGTCAAGCAGATCACTCCGATGCTGTCGGAGCACCTGGAACTCGCCTCACTCTCCGGGCTCCAGCTGGTCACCGAATTCGGTCCCCGTCCGCAGGCCACGGAGGCCGGCGACGAGTGGATCGAGGGTTTCTTCACCTTTGAGACGCCGCTCGCCGTTGGTCGTGGCGTCGCACGTCTGCGTCAGGTCGATGGTGCCTGGCGGGCCTGGACAGTGATGACCGGCATCGAAGACATCAAGGGACACGAGCGCGCGCTCGGTACCCGTCGTCCAGTCGGACCCCGTCACGTTCCCGGTTCGACAACTCAGAGGAACTGGGCGGACAACCGCAAGGAGCACATCAAGTTCTCCGACCGCGAGCCCGACGTCGTGGTGATCGGCGCCGGACAGGGTGGCCTGGCGGTCGCGGCCAACCTTGGGCTGATGGGCGTCGACACGCTCATCCTGGAGAAGAGCGAGCGCGTCGGGGACGGCTGGCGGAAGCGCTACCACTCGCTGGTTCTACACGACCCGGTGTGGGCGGACCATCTGCCCTACCTGCCCTTCCCTGAGTCCTGGCCGATCTACTCGCCGAAGGACAAGATCGCGGACTGGTTCGAGTTCTACGCCGCCGCGATGGAGCTGAACGTCTGGTGCTCGGCTGACCTCGTGTCGAGCGAGTACGACGAGACGGAGGGCCGCTGGACGCTGCGCGTGCAGACCCTCGACGGTGAGCGCGAAGTGCGCCCTCGAGACGTGATCCTGGCAACCGGAGCAGCGGGGGAGCCCAACATCCCGGACATCCCGGGCCGAGAGGCGTTCAGCGGTACGGCGTACCACTCGAGCCAGCACACCTCCGGCGGAGACTGGGCTGGCAAGAAGGCCATCGTCGTCGGCGCGTGTAACAGCGGTCACGACATCGCCCAGGACCTGTACGAGGCCGGTGCCGATGTGACCATGGTGCAGCGCTCTTCGACGTACATCATGAGCCAGGAGCACGGGATCCCCGCGATCTTCGGCGCGAACTTCCGGGAGGACGGACCGCCCACCGAGTACGCCGACCTGCTCGCCAGCGCGTTTCCGTGGCCGCTGGTCCTGGAGGCCGCGGTCGAGTTGACCAAGGACACCGCCATCAAGGACGCCGCCCTCCTCGCCTCCCTCGACGCGGTCGGTTTCAAGCGCAATGACGGCCCCGATGGCACCGGCCTGATGGGGTACGCGCTGTGGAACGGTGGCGGCTACTACATCGACGTCGGTGCG
>JAOPWA010000140.1 GCA_025965915.1 Dactylosporangium sp.
CGCCTGTCGGGCCCATCCCGGTGACCAGCTGCAGGACGTCGGGGGAGTCCGGGACCGCGCGCTTCCACGCCTCGACGAGCCAGGCACCGACGGCGGGGGTGTGCTCGCTGGGCTTGAAGACGACCGCGTTGCCGGCGGCCAGGGCGTACGCGATCGAGCCCATCGGCGTGAACACCGGGTAGTTCCAGGGGCCGATCACGCCGATCACCCCGTACGGCAGGTATTCCAGGTAGGCGGCGTGCTCGGCCGCTAGCAGCGAGCCGCGTACCTTGCGCTGGCCGAGCACCCGGCGGGCGTGGGTGGCGGCCCAGGCCACGTGGTCGATGGCTGCCGCCGCCTCGAGGATCGCCTCCGCGGCGGGCTTTCCGCCCTCGCGATGGACCACGTCGGCCAGTTCGGAGATGCGGTTGGCGAGGACACTGCGGTAGCGCAGAAGCCGATGGCGGCGGTCCGCGTACCCCAGGCCGGCCCACCAGGCGGCGGCCTCCCGGGCGCGCGTGACAGCGGCCTCGACCTCGGAGGCGGAGGCGACGGGGAACCGCCCGACCTCCTCTCCGGTGGCCGGATTGGTCGAGACGAGCGTGCCGTCTTCGACCACGGGTACACCGGGCGTGCGCGTCGAGGTCATGCCGAGCTCCCATCGTGATGGATGCCCGTCAGCTTAGTCGTGAAGCTACTCGCCGGTAATAGGTCGATCTACATGTTCGTCGATGATTTGCCGCGCCACCTCGGCCGGGGCGGGGAGTTCGCCGCGTTCGTGCAAACCGATAAAACGGTCGCGATCGGGGAACTCCGCGCCGCGCAGGGCCGCCTGCATCCCGGTGTCCATCACACCCGGGTTGACGTTGGCGATGTACATGTCGGGGTGTTCGACCGCCAGCGCGTCGAAGAACATCTCGGCCCCCCGCTTGGTCGCCGAGTACACCGACCAGCCTTCGAGCACCCGGTGCGCGGCGCCCGACGAGATGAACAGGACGCGGGCCGCCTCAGACGGCGGACGCGCCGCCACGAACGCGTTGGTCAGCAGCATCGGGGCGGTCAGGTTGACCCCGACGGTGGTCCTCAACGCACTTTCCGGTAGCTGTCCTATGGGTGCGACCGGTTCGACCACGCCCGCATTGTGGATCAGCACGCTCTCGCCGATCAGGAATTCGCGCAGCGCGTCGGCGCTGGGCAGGGTGGCGGGATTGGCGAGTTCGGCCTCGTGCAGCCGGATCCGGTTGGGCTTGGCCGCGGCGAGGGCCAGTTGCTCGTCGGTGAAGCGGCGCCCGATGCCGTAGATCCGGTCACCGCGACCGGCCAGTTCGGCGAAGAGGGCGGCGCCCAGGCCACGGGAGATGCCGGTGAGTACGACCGATCGCATAAGGATCACCCTACGAGGTGGGTGCGGTGTCGACGCGCTCGCACGCCCCTAGCTGCCCGGCAACGGCGGACAGCGCGTCGGCGAGCGCAGCGGTCTGCACCTCGTCGAGCGGGTCGAACAGTAGCCGGCGTACGTCGGCCACGTGCTGCGGCGCGATCTCCTCTATCAGGCGCTGCCCGGCGTCGGTGATGACCGCGATGCTCACCCGGCCGTCGTCGTCGCTGCCACGTATCTGCACGTAGCCGCGCTCGACCAGCTTGCGCATCCGGTGACTGAGCCGGCTCGGCGACACGTTCATCACCCGGGCGAGGTCACACAGGCGCAGGCCTTCGGGCTGCTCGCTCAGACCTGCGAGCAGCCCGTACTCGATCTGGACGAGCCCGTGGGCACGGAACGTGCGTTCGATGTCGGGTAGTCCCACGATGACGAGCGCCATCAGGGACATCCAGGCACGTCGTTCCGTCTCGTTCAACCAGCGCGGTTCTTCCATGTGATCAATGATGTACTCAGAAGTGGTAAGGACCGAACCGTCCCCACATGATGATCGCGGCGATCACGAAGAGGACGGCGTTGACCGGCGTCTGCTTGGCCTCGCCCCGCCGGATGTGGACGATGGCGGCGAGGATCATGACGATCGCCAGTCCGGTCGCGGCGATCGGGGTGAGGGCCGGCGCGATCCCGGTGGCGGCGGGCAGGATCAACCCGAGCGCGCCGATCACCTCGACGCCGCCGATGAACTTGACGGTCGGTTCGGAGAAGTCGTCCACGTACGCCATGCGTTCACGCAGCTTCTTCTTGGGCGTGATCAGCTTCATCGTGCCCGCGCCCAGGAAGGCCAGCGCGAGCAGGACCTGCAGGATCCAGAGAAATATGTTCATGGCCCAGCCCCTCAGTAAAAAGTTGATGCTTCAACAAAGCGTAGGCGTGGACTGTTGAACCGTCAATGAAATCGATCGTCGCCGGGCGGTGTGGAAAGCAGCTGAGGGGAGATATCGGCGGTGGCCCTACGAGAAGGGCTGAATTCACGCGGCATCCAGTATCGTCCGCCTCTCGGGCCTGATGGACATCGATCAGGCCGCGCCCGGGTGCAGGTTAGGCGGAATGCGTCACACCTCGTGACGTGACACCGGCGCGAGCACTACCTTAAGCATCGTTCGGGGTAGCCACAGGAGGTCTGAGTTGGCGCGCGAGATCACATCGGTAGGGGTCATCGGGCTCGGCACCATGGGGGCCGGCATCGTGGAGGTCTTTGCCCGCAACGGCCTCGACGTCGTCGCCGTCGAGATCAGCGAGCCGGCGCTGGAGCGCGGCCGGACCGTGCTGACCGGCTCTACCGACCGGGCGGTGGCCAAGGGCAAGCTGACCGAGGCCGACCGCGACGCGCTGCTGGGCCGGGTGCGGTTCGCGACCGGGCTCGCCGAACTGCGCGACGTCGATCTGGTGATCGAGGCCGTTCCCGAGCACCTCGACCTCAAGCAGGCGATCTTCGCCGAGCTCGACAAGGTCTGCAAGCCGGCGGCGATTCTCGCCACCAACACCTCCTCGCTGTCGGTCACCGAGATCTCGGTGGCGACCAGCCGCCCCAACCAGGTCATCGGGATGCACTTCTTCAACCCGGCGCCGGTCATGAAGCTGGTCGAGATCGTGCACACGGTGGTCACCGCCGACGAGGTCGTCGCCGACATCGAGGCGCTGTGCGAGCGGCTCGGCAAGGTCGATGTGACGATCACCGACCGCGCCGGCTTCATCGCCAACGCGCTGCTGTTCGGATACCTCAACCACGCGGTGTCGATGTACGAGTCGAAGTACGCCACCCGCGAGGACATCGACGCGGCGATGCGGCTGGGCTGCGGCCTGCCGATGGGCCCGCTCGCGCTGATGGACCTGATCGGCCTCGACACCGCCTACGAGATCCTCGACACGATGTACCGCCGGGGCGGCCGCGACCGCCGGCACGCACCGGTACCGTTGATCAAGCAGATGGTCACCGCCGGCCTGCTCGGCCGCAAGTCCGGCCGTGGCTTCTACACGTACGAGAAGCCCGGCTCGCCGGTGGTCGTCCCCGACGAGCAGACTCCGCGCGCGCCCGGCGCCCACGAAGCCGCCGAGGGCGGCCGGAAGATCGCCAAGGTCGGCGTGGTCGGCTCCGGCACCATGGCCACCGGCATCATCGAGGTGTTCGCCAAGGCCGGGTATGAGATCGTCTCGGTCACCCGGGGCGCCGAGAAGTCCGCCAAGGCGCGCGACAAGATCACCGGCTCGCTCAACAAGGGCGTGGTTCGCGGCAAGCTCAGCGAGGAAGATCGCGACGCCGCTCTCGGCCGCATCGTCTGGTCTTCCTCCCTGGACGACCTGGGCGGCGTCGACCTCGTCGTCGAGGCGGTCGTCGAGGAACTGTCGGTGAAGAAGGCCCTCTTCGCCAACCTCGACGAGATCTGCAAGCCCGGCGTCATTCTCGCCACCACCACGTCGAGTCTGCCCGTCGTGGAGTGCGCGGTCGCCACCAACCGCCCCGCCGACGTGATCGGACTGCACTTCTTCAACCCGGCGCCGATCATGAACCTGGTCGAGGTCGTCCGGACCATTCGCACCTCCGAGGAGACGGTCGCCACCACCCGGGCGCTCTGCGAGAACCTGCGCAAGCACCCCGTCGTCTGTGCCGATCGGTCCGGGTTCGTGGTCAACGCGCTGCTGTTCCCGTACCTCAACGACGCCGTGAAGATGCTCGAGGCGAGCTACGCGACCGCCGACGACATCGACTACGCGATGAAGCTCGGCTGCGGTTACCCCATGGGCCCGTTCGAACTGCTCGACGTGGTCGGCCTGGACGTGTCGCTGGCCATCCAGCGCGAGCTGTACCTGGAGCTGCGTGAGCCCGGGTTCGCCCCCGCGCCGCTGCTGGAGCACCTGGTCACCGCCGGGTACCTGGGCCGCAAGGTCGGCCGTGGATTCCGCGACCATTCGCGCTGACAACTTGGTGTCGCCGGCCACCCGTACTCTTGATGCGTGAGCCCGCGTCGCCATAACCGCCGCCCCGACGCCGCACGGTCGTTTGACGAAGGTCAGGTCCGTCGCGGCGTCGAAGGTACCCAGGCGTGGAGTGACGGCGAGTGGGCCGTGCGTACCATCCCCGGCGGTTCGGCCTCCAAGACCTACCGGTGCCCAGGCTGCGACCACGAGATCGCGGCCGGCGTGGCGCACGTGGTGGCCTGGCCGGCTGACGGGCTAGGCGGCACCGACTACCGGCGTCACTGGCATACGGGCTGCTGGCGGGCGCGCGATCGGCGTACCCCCAATATTCAGCGCTCCCGCAGCGCCCCCCGGTACGGCTGAGAGGAATCCTTTGTCTACCCGGCCCATCAGAGCCAACTCGATCCTGCCCGCCCGTCGCGAGGACATCACCCTGCAGACCGCCGACGGGCTCACGCTCGTCGGGGAGCTTGCGCTTCCGGCCGACCGACCCCCGGTCGCCACGCTGATCTGTCTGCACCCGCTGCCGACGCACGGCGGAATGATGGACAGCCACGTGTTCCGCAAGGCCGCGTGGCGGTTGCCTGCCCTCGCCGACCTCGCTGTCCTGCGTTTCAACACCAGGGGTACAAGCAGCCTGCGCGGCACCAGTGAGGGCGAGTTCGGCGGCGGGATCCAGGAGCGGTTCGACGTCGCCGCCGCGATCGAGTACGCCGAGTTCGCCGAGCTTCCGGACGTGTGGCTGGTCGGCTGGTCGTTCGGCACCGACCTGGTCCTGCGCTACGGCTGTGACCCCGGTGTCGTCGGCGCGATCCTGCTGTCACCGCCGCTTCGGACGTCGGGCTCCGAGGACCTGGCCGGGTGGGCGCGCTCCGACAAGCCCGTCACGGCACTCGTACCCGAGTTCGACGACTACCTGCGCCCGGACGAGGCAATGGTGCGCTTCTCGGAGATCCCGCAGGCCGAGGTCGTCGGGGTCGCGGGGGCCAAGCATCTGTGGGTGGGCGACGCGGAGACCGCGCTCGATGAGATCGTGCGACGGGTCAACCCGTCCGCGCACCCGCTGCCGCGCGAGTGGGACGGTCCGATGGAGTACGGCGACGCGAGCGCCTACGCCGACCGTACGGTCGCCACGTTCGCGAACGTTCCGGTGCCAGGGGCCGAACCCAACTGACGGTCGCGCCGTCAGTCGACGGGGAGCTTCTTGGGGCCGCGCCGGGGCGCGTCCTTGTCCGGGCTGCGGCGGGGGCCGGCAACGACCACCTTGGACGGTGTGGAGGCTGCGTCGGAGCCCGTCTTGCCGTTATCGCCGGTGTCAGCGGCCTTCGGGTCGGCGGTCTTGCTGATGGCAGCCTTGGGTCGTCCCGTCCGGGCCGCTGCGGTGGTGCCGGCGGTTGCCGGAATTTCGGTCGGCGCGACCTCCGGCTGCTCGGCTTCTGCTACGAGGCGCTCTGCCTCCTCGGCGAGCCGCTCTGCCTCCTCTGCCATGCGCAGCGCCTCGTCGGTGCGGCGCTCGGCTTCAGCGGCCTCGCGGTTGGCCTCCTCGGCGATGCGCAGCGACTCCTCGGCGTCGCGCTGAGCCTGGTCGCGAGTTTGCCGCGCCTCCTCGATCCGGCTCTGGACGTCGCGGTGAAGTTCTGCTACTTCGTTGATCTGCTGCTGGACCTCGGCATGGCGCCGTTCGGCCGCGTCGATCCGCTGCCGAAGCTTCGCGTAGCGCGGCTCGGCCGCGTCGATCTGCTGCTGGACCTCGGCGTAGCGCGACTCGGCCGCGTCGACCTGCTGCTGGACCTCGGCGTAGCGCGACTCGGCCGCGCCGACCTGCTGCTGGACCTCGGCGTAGCGCGACTCGACGACCACGGCTCGCTCTTCGGCCGCGTCGGCGCGCTCCAGCGCTTGCACGGCGAGCTGCTCCGCGTCGCCACGTAGCCGATCGGCCTCGTCGCGCACCTGCTCCAGTTCGGCCTGCGCGTCCGCCCGAATCTGCTCGGCCTCCTGATGGGCCTCCGAGCGCAGCTCGTCGGCGATCTGGTCGGCGTGGGCGCGGACGGAGGCCGCGTGCTGTTCCGCCTGCTTGGCAATGTTCGTCGCCTGCGTCTCGGCCTGGTTGCGGACCTGCGCCGCGTACTGCTCGGCATCCGCCAGCATGGCCTGCTGCTCCTGCTGCATGGCGGCGCGGCGTGCCGTGTACTCCTGATCCATCTGGACCCGGACCTGCTCGACGTCGGCGGCCGTGGCCTCCTGAAGCTGCCTGCTCTTGTCCTGCGCCGCCGCGTACAGCTTCTCCGCCTCGGCGCGGACCCTCCGCACGTACTCGTCGGCCTCGGCAACCTCGGCCGCCAGATCGTCCCGCCGCGCGGCGGCGACCTGATCCTCCTCCTTGCGGCGGCTGTCGAGCGCCAGCTCGAAGTCGCGGATGGCCTGGTTGGCCCGCTCGCGCGCTTCTTCGAGAATCCGGTGGGCCTCGGTCCGGTTGCGCTCTACCGTGTCGACGGCGCCGGCCCGGATCGCGTCCGCCTGCTCCTCGGCGAGCGTGAGGATCTGCTCCACGCGCGGACCGAGATGGCGGAACGAGCGGGGCGCGTCGGTGGCAGCCAGCTTGCGCAGCTCCGATATCTGGCCCTGTAGCTCGTGGATCTGAACGGCCAGCGCCTGAACCTGCCCGTAGGCCTCGTCACGTTCGGAGGCCAGCGCCGACACCTCTGCCTCGACCTGACCGACGTATCGGTCGACCTGGCGCCTTTCGTAGCCACGCAGTGCTATATCGAAGCCAGCCTCGGCAACGGCACTCTGGCTCAGCGCAAAAAGCTCACCGCCGTGCGACATGCATTCCATCCTCACACGCAGGGTCCCGTCACGCGCGGTGTAACGCGCCACGTGACGGGACCCGCGAACTCCCTGATGCGGTCAGACATTAGCCCCCAGCGAGCAGTGCTCGGTCAGAGATTGACCTTCGTTGCGCCGTCGCCAGACTTGTCGGCCTTCTTGTCGCCGTCGCCGGACGCCGGCGGAGTGACCGCGGGAACGATGCCCGCCAGGCCGGAGAGCATCTGGCCCAGTTGAGCGGTGACGGCGTCCTTCTGGCGCGTAAGGTCGTTGACCTCCCGGCGGGCGACCTGCGTGGTGTGCTCGGCCTCGGTGCGCGCCTCGGTCACCAGGCGGTTCGCCTCGGCGCGAGCCTCGTTGACCGTCTTCTCCGCCAGCGCCTTGGCCTTCTCGACCCTGTCCGCCGCGGTCCGCTCGGACTCCACGCGACGGGCTTCGGCGCGCTGCTCGATCTCCTTGGCCCGATCCTCCGCGGCGCCGGCCCGCTGCTCCGCCTCGCTGACGAGTTTCTGGGTCTGTGCGACCGCGGCGGTGTGGCGCTGGGACTCCTCGCGCTCGGCCTTCTCGCGACGCTCCGCCAGCTCCAGCTGTAGCGCCTGCAGGTCCTTGTCGCGCTTGTCCCGCGCGTCGGTCAGCAGCTTGGTCGCCTCTGCGCGCTTCTCCTCCGCGTCGCGCGCGGCCTTGGCGCGAAGCTGGGTGATCTCGCGCTCCGCGGTGGCCCGCAGCGTCGCCACCTCGCGCTCGACGGTCGCCTTCAGCTCGGCGACCTCATGCGCGGTAGCCGTACGCAGCTGCTTGGTCTCGCGCTGGGCGTCGGCGCGCAGCGTGTCGGCCTCCCGACGGGCCTGCACGCGGACCTCTGCGGCCTCGCGCTCCGCGGTGGTGCGCACGTTGCCCGCCTCGCGCTCAGCGGTCGCCTTCATCGCGGCTGCCTCGGCGCGAGCCTTGTCGGTGATCTCCCGGGCCTCGAGCCGCGCGGCGGAGAGAATCCCCTCGGACTCCCGCTTCGCCTCATTGCGGTGGTCGTTGGCCTGTTCCTCGGCCAAGCGCAGGATCTGTTCGACCCGGGTGCCCAGCCCCGACAGGGTCGGTCGGCTGTTCTCCTCGAGCTGCTTGCTGGTGTCGGTGAGCTTCTGCTCGAGGGAGTTCAGCCGCTGCTCCGCCTGGCGCAGTCGGCGTTGCGCCTCGTTCATCCGCTGCTCGGCCTCGGTGCGGGCCTGCTCGGACTGCGTCAGCGCGCCGTTCAGCCGTCCGATGAAGTCATCGACCTGAGCGCGGTCGTAACCGCGCAGAACAACGCTGAACTCCGAGCCGGAGTTGGCGTTGTCGAAGAACGCAATGTTCTGCTGCTGCTGCTGGGGCATTGGCACATACTGGCAGACACACCCCCGGCCTTCGCAAGAGCGTACGTGCCAACTCATATTCACTGTGCGCGATTACGCACGCGTCGTGATCGGTTGGCGTTACGGCCGTGTGAACAGCCACTCTGCGTTCGCGGTCGTACCCACGAACGCCGACCGCGTC
>JAOPWA010000152.1 GCA_025965915.1 Dactylosporangium sp.
ACGGGCACCCCGACTTCATCCCACCGCAATACATCGACCCCCAACAACAACCCCAACGCAACCGCTACCACCGACGCGAGTGACACCGGACAACTGTCACCATTCACCGGCCGCCAGCCGGAAGGCAGGCAGGCAGCCGGAAGGCAGCCAGCCGCGCCCGGCAAGCGTGTGCAGTCCACAAGGCACGCCATGGCCGAGGCCGACCCGTCGACCCCGCACGCGCCCGTGCGGCAGCCCGGGTGGCCGCGTAATGGCTAGTGCCGATGGCCGCATACTGGCAAGTGCCGCACCGACCACGCCGGCCACATCCGGCAACAGTGCAGCAAGATTTGCCGCTACATCATCTGGCGAAACCGCCACGCCGACGATCGGCGTCTACGCGCGGTCGTCGACAGGGCAAACGTTCCCTACTAGGGCACTAGCGCTCATCCAATGGCAGCGACCAACCCCGCAGATCCGGCCCCGCCGGGACTATGCCGCTCGGGTTGATCGCCGCGTGCGTACCGTAGTAATGGCACTTGATCTGGTCGAAGTCGACGGTCTCGCCGATCCCGGGCGTCTGGAACAGTCGCCGCGCGTACGCCCACAGCACCGGCATCTCGCTGAGCTTGTTCCGGTTGCACTTGAAGTGGTTGTGGTAGACGGCGTCGAAGCGCACGAGCGTCGTGAACAGCCGCACGTCCGCCTCGGTGATCGCGTCACCCATCAGGTAGCGCCGGCGGGCCAGCCGGTCCGACAGCGCGTCGAGTCGCGCGAACAGGCCCCGATAGGCGCTTTCGTACGCCTCCTGCGAGGTTGCGAAGCCACACTTGTACACGCCGTTGTTGACGTCGGTGTAGATCTCCGACATCAGCTCGTCCATCTCGGGCCGCAACTGCTCCGGGTAGAGATCCGGCGCGTCGGGCTGGTGGAATGCCTTCCACTCGGTCGAGAAGTCGAGCGTGAGCTGCGGGTAGTCGTTGGTGACAACCCGGCCGGTGAGTGTATCGACCAGGGTCGGCACGGTGACCCGGCCGGTGTAGTCCGGGTCGGTGGCTCGGTAGACCTCGGCCAGGAACTCGACACCGAGGACGGAGTCGCGCCCGTCCTCATCCAGGGTGAAACGCCAGCCGCGCTCGTCACGGATCGGGTCCACGGTGCCGAGCGAGATCACCTCGTCGAGACCGAGTAGCCGGCGCACGATCACCGACCGGTGCGCCCACGGGCAGGCTTTAGACCAGATCAAACGGTACCGATGGGGCTCGACCGGCCACCGGCCCTGGTCGTCGGGCCCCTCGCCGGGCGCGGATGTCGACTCGGCGCTCACCCGGCCGGTGAACCGGTTGGCCTGCCGCACGAACTCGCCCCGGCCGGAGGTCTCCTGATTGAACTGCGCTACCGCACTGAACTGCCCCACCGCCATACTCCTGACCCTAGCCCGAATGACCTCAGCGCCCGAATGACCTCAGGCCGAATGACCTCAGGCCGATCGTGCCTGGTGCGCGGCCAGGAACGTAGCGGCCACCGCGCCGTCGAGATCTCGGGGGTTGTCCGCGGCGACGGCCTGTCCCCCGGTGATCCTCGCCGCGTCGAGAAGGGCCCTCATGTCGGCGCCGGTCCGTAGCCGACGCCCTAGATCCCCGTCGTGTCGCCGTCCTGTCACCCAGACGTCAAAGTTCTCCTCCTCGATATATCAACCGGCAGCCCTTGACAGACCCCTGCGTTCACCCGCGCGTTCGGTCACGGACAGACATCGGCCGAAGTCGCGCCGTACCGTCCCCGATGCCATCAGTTAGGTCGGAGGATCAATGCGTTTACGTCACACTCCCTTGCTTTACAACCTGACCGCGGTCACCGTGGTCGCCACCGCGATGTCCGTGCTAGGCCCGGTGAGCGGCGCGGCAGCCGCCACGGCGACCGATCTGTTCATATCGGAGTACGTGGAGGGCAGCGGCAACAACAAGGCGCTGGAGTTCTTCAACGGCACCGGTGCCCCCGTCGACCTCGCTGCCGGCCAGTACGTCGTGCAGGTGTACTTCAACGGCGGTACGACGCCCACCACGATCCCGCTGACCGGCACCGTCGCCGCCGGGGACGTGTTCGTGTTCGCGGCCAGCACCGCCGCACCGACGATCCTCGCCCAGGCCGACCAGACCTACGGTGGGGCGCTGTTCAACGGCGACGACGCGCTCGTGCTGCGCCGCGGCGGCGCGACCGGCACCGTCCTGGACTCGATCGGCCAGGTCGGCGTCGACCCAGGCACCGAGTGGGGCACCGGCCTGACCAGCACCGCCGACAACACGCTGCGCCGCGCTGCGAGCGTGACGTCGGGCGACACGACGACCGACGACGCGTTCGACCCGGCCGCGCAGTGGCAGGGATTCCCGCAGGACACCTTCGACGGCCTGGGCGCGCACAGCGTCGACGCCGGACCCGCCGACCAGCCGGCGGTACTCAACTGCGGCGGTACGCTCAGCACCTCCCAGGGCGCGGCCGTCTCCCGCACGGTCACCGCGACCGACCCCGACGACACGATCATCGACCTGGTGGTCACCGCCGTCACCCCGACCCCGGGCGCCGGCACGATCAGCCGTACCGCGTTCACGCCAGCGACCGCGGCCGGTGGCACCGCAAGCGCCGTGGTGAGCGCCAACGCTGACCTGCCGGTGGGCAGCTACGCCGTGACCGTCACCTCCACCGACACCGGCGGCACGACGGGCACCTGCTCGTTCACCATGCAGGTGACGAAGGTGCTCACGGTCGGCGAGGTACAGGGGCCGACTTCGGACAGCGAGAACGGTCGCACCGACCGCTCACCGCTCGCCCCGCCCACGGGTAACGGCACCAGCAGCGGCCTCTCCGACGTGCAGGGTGTGATCACCCAGAAGACCCTCGCCCGTACCGCGGCGGGAGCCAGCCAGTACGGCTTCTTCCTGCAGAGCCGGCTGGGCGCCGACGACGGCGACCCGACCAGCTCCGACGGGATCTTCGTCTTCATGGGTTCGTTCACCACGCTTGTCGGTGGGTACCAGCCGAAGGCCGGCGACGAGGTCGTGCTGCGCGTGCGGGTATCGGAGTTCTTCAACCAGACACAGTTGTCGAGCGCCTCTCTGGTCCGCGTCGTCGCGAGCGGGCTCGACGTCAACACGGCCGTCGCGGTGACCGACGCGAGGCCACCGGCCGACTCGGCCACGGCCGACCGGTACTGGGAGCGCCACGAGGGCGAACGGATGCGGGTACGGGCAGGCAGCTCGGTCACCGGCGCCCGGGACGTCTTCGCGTCCACCGACGACTCCGAGATCTGGCTGCTCGACCGGGAAGACCCGCTGGTGGCGCGCGCCGACCCGTACGCGCGGCGGGTCTTCCGCGACGCGCACCCGCTCGACGACCTCCCCGGCACCCGATTCGACAACGGCAACGGCCAGCGCATCCTGATCGGCAGCCAGGGCGTAAAGGCGGCAGCCGGCGACAACGCGGCCGGCGACAACACGACGCTGCTGCCTCCGGCCCGCGACTTCGACACCCTCACCGGCGACGCCATCGGCGGGGTGACGTACGGCTTCAGCAAGTACAGCGTCCAGCCCGAGCAGGTCGCCTTCACGCCCGGCACGGACCCGGCGGTCAGCCACCCGGTGCAGGCCGCCGACCGCGGCGAACAGGTAGCCGTCGCGACCTTCAACATGGAGAACCTGTACGACTTCCGTAACGACCCGTTCGACGGCTGCGACTTCACCGGCGATGCCGGCTGCCCGGGCGTCAGCCCGCCGTTCGACTACGTACCCGCCAGCGAGGCCGCATACATCACGCGCCTGAACGGCATCGCCAGCCAGGTGGTCAATGACCTGAAGGCGCCGGACCTGATCCTTACGCAGGAGGCCGAGGACCAGGACATCTGCACGGTGTCAGGCGGCGCTCTCGTCTGCGGGACGACCGACAACGGACCGACGGACAACGCCGACGGCAAGCCCGACGTGCTGCAGGAACTGGCTCTCGCGATCACCGCGAAGGGCGGGCCGGCCTACGACACCGCCTACGACCGCAATGGCGCCGACGCCCGGGGCATCACCTCGGCGTTCCTGTACCGGACCGACCGGTTGTCGCTGCCGGCCCCGGCCGCGACCGATCCGATCCTCGGCTCCGCGCCGGCGGTGCAGTACCGCACGGCCGGCCTGCCGTACAACGCCGACGTGCAGAACCCGAAGGCCCTCAACGCCGTGCTCCCCGGCGATATCGACCGGTCGACCGGCGTGGACGGAAACAATGTCTACACCCGCGCCCCGCAGGTGGCCCACTTCTTCGTCAAGGCGGCGCCCGACGCCAGCGAGGGTTACGACCTGTGGGCGGTGAGCAACCACTTCTCCTCCACCCCGGACGCCCGGGTCGGCCAGCGTACGGAGCAGGCCGGGTACGGCGCGGCCATCGCGCAGGCGGTCGCCACCGCGGCGCCGAACGCCCGGTTCGTCTACGGCGGCGACCTCAACGTGTTCCCGCGCCCCGACGACCCGATCGCCCGTACCGACGCCGACACCCCGTCCGACCAGTTGGGCTCGCTCTACAAGGCCGGCCTGCGCAACCTGTGGGACGACCTGGCAAAGGCAAACCCGGTGGCGGCGTACTCGTACGTCTTCCAAGGGCAGGCGCAGACGCTCGACCACCTGTTCGTCAACGACAACCTGTACCGCGACCTCATCGAGATGCGGGCGGCGCACGTCAACGCCGACTTCCCGGCGGACTTCGACGGTGACGGGGCGCGCGGGGTGAGCGACCACGACCCGCAGGTGGCGCGCTTCCGCTCCCGGCCGTACATCTCGGTGGCCGACGCGTCGGTGACCGAGGGCAACAGCGGCACCCGGCCGCTGGCGTTCACAGTGACGTTGTCCCGGCCGCCGTCTCAGGACGGGCTGCTGTGCGCGTCAACGCTCGACCGGACCGCCACCGGCGGGCAGGACTACGACCCGCTGTTCGGCTGCACGACCGTCAATGCCGGGGCGACGACCGCGACGTTCACGGTGACCGTGAAGGGCGACCGGCGCCGCGAGCCGGACGAGCGGTTCCTACTCGTCGTCGGCGGTGACCCCCGGTTCCGGTACTCCCGGGCGGTAGCGACCGGCACGATCGTCAACGACGACTGACTCATCTCATGATCGCATCTCATGATCACGGAAACTTCGTGCTGTCATAGCGACCCGAAGTTTCCGTGATCATGGGGTTGCGGCGGGGACCGCCTCCGGCGCCGCCGCAGCAGCGTCGGGCTGGGCCGGGTCGGCCGGCCTGCGGCGCAATACGAGCATCGCGAGGAGCGCGACCACCGCTCCCCCTGCCCCGGCCAGGACGAACGCCCAGGTCGTTCCGTACCTGTCGACGACGAAGCCGACCGCCGGCGCCCCCAGGGACGTGCCGGTCGTGAGGGCCGACCCGTACCAACCCATCGCCTCACCCCGTACGGAGGCCGGCACCAGCCGGCTGACTGCGTCCGAACTGGATGCGACCGCCGGGGCGCACATGAAGCCGGCCGGGATCAGCAGCAGGCACAGCCACTGCCACTGGCCGGCGAGCCCTACCGGCATCGTGCAGACCCCGAGCAGCGTCATGATCACCAATGGCGACCACGGGCGCGGCAGGGCGCCGTAGACGAAGCCGCCGACCAGCGAGTAGGCGCCCCAGGCGATGAACACGATCCAGCTCCAGTGCAACTGGTTGGCCTCCCGCAGCACGGCGACGATGCCGACGTCGGTGCCGGAGAGCACGAACGTCGCCCCGGCGACCGCCACCAGGACGGTCACCAACCGCGGGTGCAGTACGCGGTGACGGGCGGCCGGCGCGCCGGCCGCCTGCACCCCACCGCCCGACGTCGGCGGGTTGAACGCGTACAGCCCGAGGCCGGCGAGCATTATGGCGACGCCGACGCCCCACATGGTGGCGGTCGCGGACGTGCTCGTCAGAATGACCACGGCCAGTGCCGGGCCGGCCATGAAGGAAAGCTCCACTGACATGGAGTCGATCGAGAACGCCGCGCGGCGGTGCTCCTCGGGGACCAGCGCGGCCAGCGACTGGCGGACCACCGAGAACACCGGCAGGGTCAGCGCCCCGCCGACGAACGCCACCGGCAGCAGCACCGGATAGGGCAGCTCGGGGGCGACCGCCCAGAAGATCACCTCGGCCACGGTCGTGATGAGCAGCATCGGCCGCAGCCCGCGCCGGTCGACGAAACGGCCCAGCGCCGGACCGCCCAGCGCCATCCCGATGGTCGACAGTGCGCCGACCGTGCCCGCCGCCGCGTACCCCCGGTGAAGGTCGAGCACGACGTGGAGGGTGAGCGTGATGCCTGCCGCGGTCACCGGTACCCGAGCCAGCAGCGCGACCAGCAGTAGTGGCAGCACTCCGGGAAGGGCGAGGACCTGACGGTAGGGCTTGAGACGCATGACGCCATCCTGCGCCATCGGTCTGACGGTTCAGACCGAATTACGCCCGCGTTGGTTCGGGATCACACGTCGGGATCACACGTCGGGATCACTGGTCGCGATGACTGGTCGCGATGACTGGTCGGATGACACGTCGGGATCACACGTCGTCGCGACTTGACTTCGAGCGCACTCGAACGACCAAGGTGGGGTGCGACGGCAACAACTGATGATGGACGGAAGTGACCATGAAGTACCGCACCCTGGGCAGCAGCATCCTGGGAAGCACCGGGCCGGCGATCTCGACCCTCGGCCTCGGCTGCATGGGCATGTCGGAGTTCTACGGGCCGGCCGACGAGTCCGACTCGATCAAGACCATCCACCGCGCCCTCGACCTCGGCGTCAACTTCCTCGACACCGCCGACATGTACGGCATGGGGCATAACGAGCGGCTCGTCGGCCGGGCGATCGCCGATCGGCGCGACCGGGTCGTACTGGCGACCAAGTTCGGCATCGTGCGCGAAGGGTCGTCGCGCCGGATCGACTCCAGCCCGGAGTATGCCCGGCAGGCGATCGACGCGTCGCTGCGACGGCTCGGCGTCGACCACATCGACCTGTACTACCTGCACCGGCGCAACCCGGACGTGCCAATCGAGGACACCGTCGGCGCCATGGCCGAGCTGGTACGGGCCGGCAAGGTCAAGTACATCGGCCTGTCCGAGGTCAACGCCGAGACGCTGCGCCGAGCGCACGGCGTGCACCCGATCGCCGCGCTACAGAGCGAGTACTCGCTCTGGACGCGCGACGTGGAGGCCGACATCGTGCCGACGGTCCGGGAGCTGGGGACGACGCTGGTGGCGTACTCGCCGGTGGGTCGCGGCTTCCTCACCGGGAAGATCGAGACACCGGACACGCTGGCCGACAACGACTTCCGCCGGTTCAACCCGCGCTTCCAGGGCGAAAACCTGGAGCAGAATCTGCAACTGCTCGAGACGGTCAAGCGGGTCGCTGCCGAGGCGGGCTGCACACCGGTGCAGCTGGCGCTGGCCTGGCTGCTCGCCAAGGGCAACAACTCCACGGGCGTCGACCCCAAGGGCAGCGACTCCAAGGGCCTTGACATCGTGCCGATCCCTGGCACCAAGCGGGTGGCCTACCTGGAGGAGAACGTCGCCGCCGCCGACATCACGCTCACCGACGAGCAGGTACGAGTCCTCGACGAGTCGCTGCCCGCAGCGGCGGGTGACCGCTACGACGAGAGCGGCATGCGCACGTTGGCCGCCTGAAGGCTCGTGGAACCCTGAAAGCTCATGGAACGCCTGAGAGCGCCTGGGACGCCTGAACGGCGGGTGCCCTTCCTACACGGATCCGTGTAGGAAGGGCACCCGCCTTTCGCTGTAACCGCTTTCGCGCTAACCCCGGAAGCCCGCGAAGATCTTGCTGAACTCGAACGGCTGCTGCGGCACGTTGGTGCACTGGAACAGCGCCCCCGTGCAGGCGTTCTTGTCGCGGTTGGCCTCCCAGAACGACAGGTACCCGACGTGGTTCTGGGTGGCGAACGCGACCACGTCACGCGCGTCGCTCTGGTTGAACACGCCCTGGTCGTCGTTCTTGCCGAGCATCGGGGTCACGCCGACCATCCGGAAGGCCTGCGCGTCGCTGAGGTTGGGGAACAGACCCTTGAGCTGCGCCGCCGTCGATTTCGTCGCCTGGATCGCGAGGTTCCCGTAGTCCTGACCGGCCCGCTGGTAGTCCATCGCCATGATGTTGACCAGGTCGAGGTTGACCCCGGCGTCGCGCGCGGACTTCACGACGTTGAGGCCGTCAGCGGTGAGTCCCTCGGGTAGCACCGGGAGCGTCAGCGAGACCTTCAGGCCGGCGCTGCGCTTCTGCAGGGCGGCCAGCGCCTGTGACCGCCGGTTGACCGAGGCGGTGTCGGCGACCGCGGCGCCCTCCACGTCGAGGTCGATGAACTTCAGCTTGTACGCGTCGACGACGGCCTGGTACTCCGCCGTCAAGGCGGCCACGTCGGTGCAGGCCTGGGCCAGTTCGATCCCGCTGGCGCCGCCGAAGGAGATCTTCACGTCGCCGCCCTGCTGGCGCAGCGCGTCGATCTGGTCGCCGAACGCCCGCGCCCGCGGGTCGAACGCGTTGAACCAGCTCGCCTTGCAGCCCGCGCTGTTGACGAACGCCATCGTGAACGCCTTCACCCCGCCGCTCGCGGCGAGCTGGGCGAGGGTCGGGCTGCCCGGGTTGGACAGTAGGCCCATGTCGACGTACGGGGCGACGGTGATCCCGCTGCCCGCCGGCGGCGGGGCGGGCGGTGTCGGGGTGGTCTTCGACGGGGTCGGTTTCGGCGCCGGCGGCGAAGGCTTGGTCGGGCTGGGGGCGACAGTCGCCGGGTCGCTGGGAGCTGGCTGAACACCGTCAGCGCACGGAACGCCGTTGATCGTGCAGGACGTCGGTGCACCGCTGCCGGCGACCACGAACCCGAAGCTGGTCGAAGTGCCGGCGGCCACGGCGGCGTTGTAGCCGCGGTCGGTGGCCACGAACGTGGTCCCGCTACGGGTGATGTTGGCGTCCCAGAAGCTGCCCAGGGAGGCGCTGGCCGGAAGCGTGAACTCCAGCCGCCAGCCCGTACTCGACGCGGCGCCGGGGTTGGAGACAGTGAACTTGCCCTGGTACCCGGAGCCCCAGTCGGAGTCCTTACTGAAGGCCGCCGTCAAACTCGATGGGCTCACCGGGGCCGGGCTGGTGGCCGCTACCGCGACGCCGACACCACCACTGGCCGCCAGCAGCGCCGAGACGGTGTAGATCGTGAGTCTGAGACGGTCGCGACGCAAGGCGGTCTCCGTTCGCAGTGGGTTCGGTCGATTGATTCTGGGTCACGACGACTTAGCCCCTACTGCAAGGATTCTTAAGTATCTCTGAAGCCTTGCCACCTCGGTCCGTCACGCGGAAACGGGACGCACGGTTTGTTGACATGCGACCGCGCCGAGAGCGACTCATCGTGCTCGCCGCGGCCGGGCCCCCGACCAGGGCGCTCAGGCCACCCGCACACCCTTGGCGAGGGTACTGGCCGGTGCGCGCAGCCGCCGCACGGTCAACCAGCAGGCACCGATACCGAGTAGCAGGTCGAAACCCAACCCGTAGGGCCAGACCGGCTTGGAGTCGGTCGTGTCGCTGCTGGTCGCCACCGCGCCCCTCGGATCACGCAACCGGCGCGCCTCGAGCCCGATCCCGCCCAACGGATCGAGCGGCTCCCGCCGGGGGTATCCGGTGACCGGGTCGGGCCTGACCGGAATCCGCGGCGCGGCGTCGGCGAGCACGACGAACGGGTTCGGCGCGAGCAGCCACCAAACCCGGTCGGTCCGCGCCTGGCTCGACGTG
>JAOPWA010000157.1 GCA_025965915.1 Dactylosporangium sp.
CAGCAGCCCGAGCCACGGCTTGAACGCGAACGCCACCAGACCGAGACCGACCTTCACGATGAAGATCGTCAGGAACCAGCGCTGGTCCCGGGCCAGCTTGGCGAGGTCCCCGACATCGTCGCCGCCAGCCGGTACCACCGCGGTGTCGCCGCCCGGCCCGCCAGCCAACACCATCACCTTGGCTTCGGCGCGGACGCGGCGGTGACGGGCCAGCATCATCCAGCCGGTCACGCCGTAGGCGACGGTGGCCAGCGCCAGCGGGCCGCCCATCGCGGCGCCGACGCCGATGTCCTTTTGCGCGCCGCTGGTGCCGAACACGACGGCCACGAACGTGACGACGCTTTCGGGTAGGGCGGTGCCGAACGCGGCCAGGATGGTGCCGACCGCCAGGGGGCCGACCTTCAACCGTTGGCCGAGCCACTCGACGGCGTTGACGAACCTGTATCGTGCCGAAACTAGACGCACGGGCTGTGAGCTGGGGTTTCGGCTGGCTATCGCATGATCGGTTCGTGACGGTTCGACTGCTGTATCTGATCACGGCTCGGGTGTTCTGCTCGCGCTTCCTGCCAGGAGCGATGCCGCAAAGACAGCAGAGCTGCCCCCAGAGGATCCCGGCGCCCCGTACGGCGCGCTAAGGCGACTCCGGGCACCCGACCGCCGGCTCGTCGGACCGGCGGCGGTCGGTGCCCGGCTCACCGCGCAGTGGCGCGGTTCAGGCCGACATGACCCGCTGGTGTAGCGCGGTGACCACCGACCGGGCGGACGTGAACGCGCCGTGCTGCCAGGCCACCTCGTGGCTGAGCCAGTCTCCGGCGAAGTAGATCCGGCCGGCGGGCTGCAACAGCAGGTTGTAGCCCGCCGATCCGTACGGCGGGGAGGTCCATGCGCCCTCCAAGTACCGGGTGCGGTCCCACGCCTGGGAGAACGAGGTGGCCAGCTCGGAGCGGTACTTCTCGCCGTGGATCTTCACGCCCTGGGCGACCGCCCGTGCCTCCCGTTCGGCCGGCGTCAGCGCGCTGTACGCCCGGGCGTTCGCGCCGGTGTTGTAGTAGCCGACGATGAGCCCCCGCTTGTCGTGGAAGCCGTGCGACGGGTACCAGATGTGCGACAGGTCGAGGTCGGTCTCGGTGATGCCGCCGTAGATCCGCTCGTCAATTTCCCACCAGCGGCTGCGGTATTCCAGACCGATCTTGCCGGAGGCGGTGACGCCGAACCTACCCAGCGCGGCGGTCACGTCGGCGCCGAGGTTGTGTGGCACCCGGGCCATCAGGTGCGGCGGCAGCGTCGCGACGCAGAAGTCGGCCCGGATCAGCTCCTCCTGCCGGTCCTGCCGGTAGGTCACCTCGACCGCCGCGCCCTTGTCGGTCACCCCGGTGACCTCGGCGTCGAGCCGGATGCGGTGCCCGCCGATCGCCCGGGCCAGCGCCCGCGGGATCTGGTCCATGCCACCGACCGGCTGGAACATCAGCATCGCCTGGTCGTAGCCGAGTTCGAAGGAGAAGTACCGGCCGACGTTGCTGGCGAAGACCTCGGCGAGCGGCGGCGGCGCACCGAGCGGGGTCCCGGCGTCGTTGCCGGCTCCTGGGTAGCTGGCGAAGCCGCGCCGGCTGGTGCCGGTGTAGGCGAAGCCGCTGGTACGGCCGCCGATCGCACCGAAGCTCTGCAGAAACGACAGCAGCCGCTGCTTGTCGGTGGCGGTGAGCTGGGCGTCGAGTGCGCCCTGGTCGGTGGCCTTGGCCAGCAGTTCGGAGACGTATCCGTAGACGTCGGCCTTGGCTGTGCGGTAGCGCTGTGGGGCGGTCATGCCGGTCGACTCGTTGTAGATCCGCGCGTCCGCGTTGACGTTGGTGAATACCTCGATGGGTATGCCGAGTTCGCGGCAGTAGTCGAGGGTGACCATCCACTGGGCCAGCCGAGCCGGGCCGGCGTTGAGGTAGCTGCCGGGGGAGAAGCGCGCCTCCTGGGTGTGCCCGTCGAGGTCGGTCTCGACGGTGCCGCCCCGAACGGTGAAGTTGCGTCCACCGGCGACCCCGCGCGCCTCCAGGATCGTGCAGTCGTAGCCGGCCTTGCCCAACTCGTATGCGGTGGCGAGCCCGGCGATGCCGCCGCCGAGGACGACCACGCGGGCCCGGGACCGGCCGGTGAGGGTGAAATCGGATTGGCTCGGGGCGCGAAACGGCGTGCGGTCGCCGGCCTCGGCGGTCGGCGCGAGACCGAGCGCGCCCATCGTGGCGAACATCGTGCCGGCGCCGCCGCTGATCCCGACCGCTCGGAGGAAGCTCCGCCGGTTGATCCCGGGCTGCGTTTCCTGGCTCATGCCCTCACCTCGCCGTGCTGAGTAGGCCCTGGAACTCTGGCGGTACCGGTTGACTCGCTGGCTGTGCTCGTCATGCGTCCCCTTTCGGGAAGATTGTCGTGGCGCCGAGTCTGTAAGGGGTGAGTTACCGGCAAGGCCGTCACAAGTTACTGAGATGTTTCAATGAGCAGCGTCCCTAATGGACGGCCTCCCGCGACAACGCGGGTCGCCGCTGCGTTGACCGAACTCGCCCAAGCGATCTGACCGCGAACCCGACACGGGTTCAACGCGTCCGTCGGTCCCACAACGCAATGGCGCCCGATGACTACTCGAGCACCCCGAGATCGACGTGCTGCCCTCTCCCGGTGCGGTCCCGGACGGCGAGGGTGCTAAGCGTGGCAAGCGCGGCATGGTGGCCCGCGATGATGTCCGCCAGGCCGAATACGACACCCACCGGCGGTACGTCCGGTTCGCCGGTAAGCGCGGTCCGGCCGGACAGCGCCGATATGGTGCCGTTGCGTTGTGGAACCGGCGGGCGTGTTGAACCCGCGCCGGGTCCGTGGTCAGATCGCGTGGGCGAGTTCGGTGAACGCAGCGGCGACCCGCGTGGTCGGCGGTGCGTCGAGGCTGAGTTCGTAGTGTCCACGGTGGAGGTTTTGCATGAAGGCGTGCCCTGCGATGATCACCTGTGCTGTGTTGTCCGTCCGTAGCCCGCGCATCGGCCTCAACCTGTGTTTCAGCTGGCTGTGATCAGCCTCGATCGGATTATTGGCGTACTGCTCGACGTG
>JAOPWA010000177.1 GCA_025965915.1 Dactylosporangium sp.
AGGCAGGCGATGGCGAATCCGTCGCGGCCCAGGCGCCGCGCGACCGCGGCGCCGATGCCGCCTGCCGCTCCGGTCACCACCGCGCTCCTCATCCCGGTCATTCGGCAATCCCCCTGGTCAGCAGCACTGCGGCGATGAAGGTCTGGTGCAGTCGCAGCGGGTCGTCGTCGGTGATGGTCACGGTCTTCTCGTCGACCCGCCGCACGCCGCGCAGCCAGGTGGCCATCTCGGCGAGGTCGCCGTTGCGGAACCGCACCGTCAGGGTGGCGGGCAGTTCGATCGCGGGCGGCGCGAAGGAGTCCAGCCGTTGCAGGGCGCGCCGGGCACCGTCGTGGATCAGTTCGCGGGCCCGCGACGGGTGCAGCGAGGCCGCGGCGAAGCGGGTCACGGACTCCTTCACCACGACCGCCTCGATGCCGGGGCAGAACGGCCTCGCCTCTTCGCCGGTGGTGCGGTCGCCGGTGATCAGCACGACCGGTACGCCATGCCCGAGCGCGACGAGGGCGTTGATGCCGGACTCGCCGGCGACCGTACCGTTGAGCCAGACGTCGGAGATCGCCTTGGGGTTGTACGTGTGGGACAGCGTCGACGCCGCCGAACTCATCGAGCCGTGGTACGACACGTAGAAGACCGCGTCGAACGACGCGTCGAGACCCTCCATCATGTACCGCGGCTTGTGTCGCCCGGAGAGGTAGCCGGCCCCGCCGTGGAGTTGGTCCGGCCGGAGGTTCTGCATGGTCGAGTGGGAGTCGTTGACGAGGAACTCCGTCGCGCCGGCGGCGAGCGCACCGTCGATCGCGGCATTCACCTCGGCCTGCAACAGCCCGCGGTAGTACTCGTATTCGGGGCTCGGGGCGGCGCACTGGGACCAGTCGACAACGCCGGTCGTGCCCTCCATGTCGCTGGAGAGGAAGACCTTCACAGCACGCTCCGATCCAGCATCGCCGGCTGCGCGTCGCCGGCCGTCATGACCGCGTACGTGGCGCCGGGCAGGGTAGCCGCGCCGCCGTGTCGCCCGTCCGGTGTCAGCGCGAGCACCCGCAGTTCGGCGCGGTACTCGTCGGGCAGGATGCCGGCGTCGGCGAGCGCCGCGCGGCAGGCCTTGGCCGGATCCTCGCCGGCGCCTAGCAGGTCGACGACCCGACGGGCGGTACCGGCGCGCATGGACAGCTCGCCCCGCCCGGTGCAGGCGGCGCCGCCGGCCCGGATATCGCAGTAGTTACCCGCGCCGGGGATCGCCGAGTCGCCTACGCGACCGGGATACTTCCACGGGTACCCGCTGGTGCTCACCCCGACGCACATCTCGCCGCGCGCGTCCAGGGCGATGATGTTGATGGTGCCCCACGGCCCGTCATGCGGGGCCATCCGCTTGACGAGGTCCAGGGCGGCCCGCTTGTACGCGAGGTCGCCGGACTGGGCGGCGGTGTTCTCGCCCTCGACCGACTCGTCGCCAGCCTCCAGGAGCGTCTCCCGCCACAGCTTCTCGGCGTCGGGGGTGAGCAGTTCGGCGGTGGTGAAGCCGCACTCGGCGGCGAACGTGGCGGCGCCCTCGCCGACCAGCAGGCTGTGCTGGGGGAGCCGTTCGAGCACGGCGCGGGCCACCGAAATGGGGTTGGGGTAGCCGTGCAGCCCGGCCACAGCGCCGAAGGCGCGGGACGAGCCGATCATCAGCGACGCGTCCAGCTCGACCTCGCCGCGGGCATTGGGCAGCCCGCCGGTGCCCACGTAGTGGTCGGCGGTGTTGTCCTCGCAGAGCCGCATCGCGGCCTCGACCGCGTCGAGGGCGCTGCCGCCGCGGGCGAGGATCTCGATCCCGGCCGGCAGGCCGACCTCGCTGCGCTCACTGCCGATCATGATTGGCGTTGATTCAGGCATGTTTCTCCGTCCGGTCGCCGCCTGGGACCGTCACAGGCTCCCAGGCATGCAGCCTAGACAGCTGAGATATCAGTTGTCGACACGTTGTCTACGAGGTGTCGTCATGCGACCGTGTGAGGCATGCGGTTCACAATCATCGGCAGCGGCGCGATAGGCGGCACCGTCGGGGCGTACCTCGTCCGGGACGGACACGACGTGCTCTTCTGCGACACGGATG
Source organism: Dactylosporangium sp. (assembly GCA_025965915.1). Taxonomy (GTDB): domain Bacteria; phylum Actinomycetota; class Actinomycetes; order Mycobacteriales; family Micromonosporaceae; genus Planosporangium. The sequence goes on from JAOPWA010000177.1 coordinate 2,093, forward strand.
CCGAGCACGTTACGGCGATGAACGCCGGCGGCCTGCACATCGAAGGGCCGGTGGACACCTTCACCGTGCCCGCCCGCGCGGTGCTGCCCGACGCGCTGCCCGAGCGACTGGACCGGGTCATCATCGCGGTCAAGTCGCACCACACCCGGGCCGCCGCCGCTCTCGTCACCGGCCGGCTCGCCCCCGACGGGTACGTGCTGTCGCTCCAGAACGGGCTCACCACCGACGTCCTGGCGCAGGAGGTGGGTGCGGACCGGCTCATCGTCGGCTTCGTCAACTTCGGCGCGGACTACCTTGCCCCCGGCCGGATCCTGCACGGCAACGTGGCCACCTTCCGGGTCGGCGAGCCGGCCGGCCCGGTGACACCCCGCGTCAAGGACCTGGTCGAGACCCTGCCGTGGGCGCAGGCTACCGGCAACATCGCCGGCTTCCGGTGGGCGAAGGAGGCGTACGGCGCGATGCTCTTCGCCACCGCCGTCTCCGACCTCTCCATCGCCGACGCGCTGGCCGACCCCGCGTACCGGCCGCTGATGCTGGGGCTGGCCCGGGAGGTGCTGGCCCAGTCACCGGTGACGCCCGAGCCCTTCGACGGATTCGACCCGACCGACCTGGACGGCTCGGTCGACCGCCTGGTCACCTTCAACAGGGCAAGCGCCAAGAGCCACACCGGGGTCTACCGCGACCTGGCCATCCGCAAGCGGCCCACCGAGGTCGGCGACCTGGACGGCCTGGCCGGGCCGCTCACCGGCTACCTCGCCGCACTGATCCGCGCGATCGAACGCGGCGAGCGCCGCTGCGAACGCGCCAACCTTGACCTGCTCGCCGCGTACGAGCGGGCCGAGCGGCTGGGCCGGCCGCTCAACGCGGTCGTCGGGGTGCTGGCGACGCCGACGCGGGCCGCGGACGGCCCGTTGCTGGGCACCCCCGTGGCCACCAAGGACATGATCGACGTGGCGGGCTGGCCACGTGGCAACGGCAACCCGGCCGACATGGCCGGCCCGCCGGCGACCA
>JAOPWA010000181.1 GCA_025965915.1 Dactylosporangium sp.
CGGCAGGCGATCTCCACGCGCCCGGTCATGGCGCTTTCCCAAGCTTCGTGCAGGACCTCGCGCGCGTGCGCCTGGTCGCCGGGCAGCCAGAAGTCAGGCCAGCGTAACCATCGGCTGTCCCAGGCGACGGCTGGCGGTGTCTTGCCGAGCAGATAGACGGCGAAGGTGGGCGTCGGCCCGGGTAGCAGCGGCCGTCGCAGACTACGGCCCCTGACGAGCCGGCCGGATGGCAGGCGTAGCACGCCAGCGCCCGAGGGGTCCCACGGGTCGGTCACGAGGCCACCCTACGTTCCCCTGTCGACCCCAACGCGTAACAGAGCGTTGTGAGGCGCTAGCTACGCGTATCTGGCTACGTGCCGAACCGTCCTCCGAGCCGGTTCCAGGTCAGGGCGTTGTCCGCGACGGCGCAGGTCAAGGCCGTCGAGGGGACGATCACAAGTTCTCCGCCGAACGGACCACACCTCTGTCCTACGCCGCGTCATACACTGCTGGAGTGAGAGTGATGTGGTCCAGCGACGCGGTCGAAGCGGCCCTCGCTCAGGGCGTGTCCCCTAGCGAAGCCAACGTGGCGCTGCGTGGGGAGATCGGGCGGCGGCTGCTGATCCCGATCAACGACCGCGTCACGAGAGTGATCGGTCAGGCCCCAGACGGCCGGCTGATCGAAATCTGGCTGGACGAGACCGTTGGCGGATGGCACGAACCCATCTACGTCTTCGAGGCCGGGTTCGACGGCAAGGCCCGCTGGGCAAACGCGCAGGAGGAGGGGCAGTGAAAGCGTCTGAGATCAGGGACCTCGCCGACCGCGCACGGCGAGGCGAGCAGTTGCCCGACGATGCCTTCGGTCCGGCCCGGCTAACCGATGAGCCGATCGAAGTCAGCGACGAAGTAATGATCGGCAAGAGTGTCCGGCTGCCGATGGCTGTGCTTGAGAGAATCCTGGCTGTCGCACAGGCCCAGGGCACGACGTTTAGCAGGGTCGTCCGTGATTGGATCGACGAAGGTTTGGAACGCGCTGAGAACGGCGCTTCCCTAGACCCGGTGGTCGAACTGGACCGGGCAGCGGCGGCCATCGAACATGCCCGTAAGGCACTGCGGAGTCGCGCAGCCTGACCGCTATGGCGACTGATGGTCGCGTCGGCGAGCGCCCTCGGCACCCATCAGAAGAGGGCACCCGCCTCCCGGCTGCGTCAGGGCCGGTCCGCGCCCTGCGGGGTTCCAAAAACCTGAACCGGTGTGAGCTGGGCTTCCACGCGGCTCGTTCGTACTCGGTGATCAGCCCTCCGAGGACGGGGCGGCGTCTGATCCGTTCGTGGGTTAGGTCGATGACGGGTCGGGTGGATCGTGGGGGCAGCAGCTGCAGCGCCCGATGTGGACGGCGACCGTTGTAGTGACGCGCATATTCATCGAGTGTTCGGCGTAGATGTCGTTGGCCGAGGATGAGCATGTGATCGGTGACCTCGGTGCGGGCGGTGAGCACGAACCTCTCGGCGTAGGCGTTCGCCCGCGGACTTCGCGGTGGGATCTTGCAGACGGTGATGCCGGCGTCAGCCAGTACGGCGTCGAAGGCGGTGGTGAACTGCCCGGCCCGGTCCCGGATCAGGATCTTGAACTGGTCGGCGCGTTCGCCGAGGTCCATGAGCAGGTTCCTTGCTTGCTGACTGGTCCAGGGCCCGTCGGGGTTGGTGGTGACGCCGAGGATGTGCACGTAGCGGCTGCCGACCTCGATCACGAAGAACACGTACAGGCGCTGGAGGGTGAGTGCGCAGTCGACATGGAAGAAGTCGCAGGCCAGCATGGTCGACGCCTGCGTGCGGAGGAACCGTCGCCACGTGGTGTGGTCGCGGCGCACCGGGGCTGGTGGTATGCGCAGCCATCGCGCGATCTCGAGGCCGCAGATCTTCCGCCACGAGGCTGAAGACAGGCGACAAGACAGCCATCCGTCGCCGAACACTGCTGGCAATAGGACCGCTTTTGTCCTGATCTCACAGACCGAGTTGAGCGGCTGGATTCGATCTCACAAGAAGTTCTGCGGCCAGTGATCTTGAAGCTCGCTTAAGGCAACAGCGCCGTTCTTGGTATACCGGCGGCGTGCAGGTCCGCAGTGAGTCGTGTCGCGATCCACTGGTGTCCGGCGGTGGTGGGGTGCAGCTGGTCGGGGACGCGCGGGAAGCGCCAATGTTCGGCGATTGGGTCGAACACCATCACGTGTGGGTCGGTCTGCCGAGCGGCCTTGACGATGGCCTGATCGGTGATCAGGTCCGCGCGCGACGGAGTATCACTGGTGGCGAAGACGGTCACCAGTCCCACCCGCGTGTGGGGTGTCTCGCAGTGGATCTGGCCTATCAGGCGGCGAACACTTTGGTTGATCTTCGTGATGGGTTCGCCGATGTCGTTGTGGCCGCCCTGGATGAGTACGACCGTCGGCTGCAGCCGCGCCAGGTCGAGCCGATCGGCTAGGGCGGCGAACGGCCCGCGGTGGCCGGCGCCGGGATTGACGTATCCGGCGCCCGGGTCGGCGCTGACCTCCACGCGCCAGTTCAGCATCCGGCCCAGGGCGGCCGGCCACGCCGCGCTTGGCCGGCTGGCGCCGACCCCTGCGGCGACCGAGGCGCCGACGACGGCAAGTACCGGTCGCGTGGCATTCTGCGCGAAGTGTGTGCTTGCTGCCGAACCCGCCACGAGAGCGTCTCCTCGTACGGAGACGCCGGCCGGGGTGGCCCGGTGACCGGTGGTGCCGCTCCGATCGGCAGGAAGGCACGAGGCAGCTGCCGCAGTGCCGTGCAGGGGCATGCGGTGTCGGAGATGAGTGAGGCCGAAGACGGTGCCAGCGACCGTGAGAAGCGCGACTCCGGCCAGGGATGCCAGGGCGCGACGCCCGAACAGGTTGACGCGCGGCGGCCGCCAACCTGCGGCCATCAGGCGCTGGAACATGGAGGCACTCATATCCCGCCAACCATTGGTGCGTTTGCGGGCGGTGTCAAGCGGCTCACCGGGTGCCCGGTATCAACTGTTCCGATGAGGCCGCTCGGACCGGCTGGAAGGGAATGCTGTCGCGGACACCGGCGCGGCGTCGGCGGTAATGGTGGCGACCGTCCGGTCTACGTCGCCGGGTTGTCACCCGCACCAGCCAGTTGGTCGTGTACGTGTTCGGCCGGACCCGGGTGCCTGGGAGATTGCTGGGTGTGCGCTCGGGGGCACCTGACTGTGGACGCGGTTGCGCCGGTCGCCGCGGGGTACAGACGCAGGAGGATCGCGTGAAACGTTGTATGTCGCAGGAACAGGCGATCCGAGCCGTGCGAAGAGGTGGCGCAGATGGCTCACTGTCCTCCCGCGCAGCCGCGGCAACCGTGTGGACGCCGGAGCGTCTCACAGTGGGCTCCTAGGTCCGGCCGAGCCTGCTCACACGAACGTGACGAAGGCTTCGTCTGTCGCTGAAGCTCGTGCAGGAAGGCAGACGCATGGCCGTGGTATCTCGACTGATGGCTGCCCGGGCGCAGGGGCAACCGGAGGAGCCGGCGTTCATCGTCGGCGCGGACGGCCGCGCGATGTCGTGGCGTGCGTTGGCTGTGTACGCCGAGCGGCTGCGCGAGCTGGCCGGCCGCCGCCGGTTGCCGCCCCGCGCGCGAATCGGTCTGGTCATCGCCGACCCGCTTGCCTTCACTGCCGCCTACCTCGGGGCGCTGGCCGCCGGGCTCACTGTGGTACCCGTCGACTCCCGGCTGACGGCGTCGGAACTGGGCAGTGCCGTCGCCCGGCTGCGGGTGGACGTTGTGGTCACCGACGCGCCGCTCACGCTGCCGGTGGCGGACGTGGAGACCTGGGTGGCCGGGCGCGCCGGCCCGGTGCTGGTCGGCGCGGCGTCGACCACTGTCCGGCCGAGTGCCGGTGCCGCGTTGCGCCCGGCCGTGTTGCTGACCAGCTCCGGTACCACGGGGGAGCCGAAGGGTATCCCGTTGTCGGAGGGGCAGCTGCTGCACGCGGCGCGTCGGGTCGCCGGGCACCATCGCTTCGGACCGGGCGAGCGCGGTTACAGCCCGCTGCCGCTGTTCCACGTGAACGCGCAGGTGATGGGGTTGCTTGCGGCTCTGGTCAGCGGTGCGTCGCTGGTGCTGGATCGGCGTTTCGAGCCGGACGCGTACTGGTCGCGGGTGGCCGAGTGGTCGCCGACCTGGTTGAACACCGTTCCGGCGGTCCTGGCCGCCCTGGCGGCGCGGCCCGCGCCACCTGAAGCACTGGTCTCGCGGTTGCGGTTCGCCCGCTCCGCGTCGGCGCCGCTGCCCCGCTCGACGCAGCGCGCCTTCACCGCGCACACGGGCGTCGCGGTGCTGGAGACGTACGGCATGACCGAGGCGGCGGGTCAGATCACCGCCAATCCCCTCGATGTCTCCGCCCGCCGCGACGGCTCCGTGGGGCTGCCGGTCGGCATCGGGCTCGCGGTCGTCGGGCCGGATGGCCGGCCGGTACCGCCCGGTTCGCAGGGCATGGTCGTGTTGCGCGGGCGGCAGGTGGCCAGTCGGTATCTCGAGCTGACCGGGCACGGGGCCGAAGGAAGCCGGCCGGCCCGGGACGCTTGCGGATGGCTGCCCACCGGTGATCTGGGGTTCCGCGATGAGGACGGCTTCGTGTACCTGGTCGGCCGCGCCGACGACGTGATCAATCGGGGAGGGGAGAAGGTCTACCCGCAGGAGGTGGAGAACGCCCTGCTCAGCCATGCCGCGGTACGCTCGGCCGCCGTGGTCGCCGCACCACACGACCGGCTCGGCCAGGTACCGGTCGCGTTCGTCACGCTCCAACCGCGCCAGACCGACCCGGGCATGGTCGAGGAGCTGCACCGGCTGTGCGCCCAGCGGTTGGCCCGCTACAAGCGGCCCACCGTCATCGAGATCGCTGCCGCGCTGCCGACCGGCCCCACCGGCAAGGTGCTGCGCCGTACGCTCCGCGACGACCTGCTGGCCCTGGGCGGCACCCGTTGAGTAGGTCGCTGGGATCGGACGCGGGACTGACCCTTGCACCGGACATGAGACCGGACGCCGGATCGTTGCCGCTGCCCGGCGCGCCCCCGGTGCCTGCCGCGCGCCCAGCGGCGCCCGCCCGCCTCAGCTCGGTGGACGTGGTCCGGGTGCTGACCGTCGCCCTCGTCATCGCCGTGCACGTGGTCGCGCAGCAACCCGGCGGTGTGGCGGTGGCAGGCGGCGCGCTGCTCACCGTGATGCACGTCAGCCGCGAGGTCTTCTTCCTGCTCACCGCGTTCGTACTCACCTACAGCTACCGCGACCGGGCGCCGTCGCGCTGGTCGGCGTTCTGGCGCAGGCGGTACCTGCTGGTCTGCGTGCCGTACCTGCTGTGGAGCGCGGTGTACTTCCTCGCCGACGGCGAGCCGCTGTGGCCGGCCGGCCACGCGCTGGCCAGGTTCTCAAAAGACCTGCTGACCGGAGCCGCCCGGTACCACCTGTACTTCCTGCTGGTGACCATGCAGCTGTACCTGGTGTTTCCGCTGCTGCGCCGGCTGCTGCTGGCCACGCGCGGGCATTACGGCTGGCTGCTGGCCGGTGCCGCCGTCTACCAGTTCGGCTTCTACGCCGCCGCGCAGCGGGGATCGGCTCTCGGCCCGTTGACGGGCTGGCTCCGCGATCCAAGCCCATACTTACCCAGCTACCTCGGCTTCGTCGTCGCCGGTGGCGTGGCGGCCTGCCACGCTGAGGCGTTCATGCGATGGACCAGCGACCGGATGCGGTGGGTCTTCACCTGGTGCGCGGCCGTCGTCGCCGTGGGCCTCGCGGTCTTCTTCGTCCAGGTCTGCTGGCTCGGACAGTCCCCGGTGGTCGCCAGCGGCGTGTTCCAGCCCGTCGTCGTGGCGGAGAGCGTCGTCATCGCCTGGGCGTTCCTGGCCCTCGGCCTTGCCTGGCAGCAGCGGCGCACACCGGGTCGGCGTCTGGTGCGCTCGGCCTCGGACGCCTCGTTCGGGGTCTACCTGGCCCACCCGTTGCTGGTACAGGGCCTGCTCGCGGTGAGCGCGGCCACCGGCCTGACCGCCGCGGCGCAGCGGCTGCCCGGCCCACTGGTCACGGCGGTGGCGGTGATCGTCGTCGTCCCCTTGATCTATCTGGCCTGCTGGTTGGTGGTCTCGGTGGGGCGGCGCACCCCGCTGAGCGTGGCGCTGGCCGGGCGCACCAGGCGCGGTGTGCCGTGACCCCGGCCCCGGGCCCCGCACCTGCCGAAAACGAGTAGCCCGCCCCGGACCGACCCCAGTCCCCGCTCCTTGAGGAGAATGCGATGCGAACATCAACCGGCACGACGATGGTGATCGACAGCGGCCTGCCGACCGGCGCCTTCACCGACCTCATCACCAGCCACGGCCAGTACATCGACCTGGTCAAGTTCGGCTGGGGCACGGCCCTGGTCACCCGTGACCTGGACCGCAAGGTCCGCGTCCTGACAGACGCCGCCATCGGGTTCTACTTCGGCGGCACCCTGTTCGAACACCACCTGTGGACCGGCCAGCTGGACGAGTACCTCCGCCTGGTCCAACGCACCGGCGCCACCCACATCGAGGTGTCCAACGGCACCATCCCCCTGGACCAGCGCAGCAAGGCCGAGTACGTGCGGCGGCTGTCGCAGTACCGCCCCGTCCTGTCCGAAGTCGGCTACAAGGACGCCGACCGCTCGGCGCTGCTCACCCCGGCCGACTGGGTCGACGCGCTGCACGAGGACCTCGACGCCGGCGCCTTCATGGTCATCACCGAGGCCCGCGAGAGCGGCCGCAGCGGCATCGCCCAGGCCGACGGACACCTGCGCCGGGACGTCCTCGACGCGGTGATCGACAGCATCGACACCGACCAGGTGATGTTCGAGGCACCGACCAAGGACCTCCAGGTAGGACTGATCAACGCCGTAGGCCCGGACGTGAACCTCGGCAACATCGCCGCCGCCGACGTCGTCGGTGTGGAGACGCTCCGCCGCGGGCTGCGCGGCGACACCCTGCTGCAACTGACCACCGGCGTGGACGCCACCAAACGCGCCCACCCGCGCTCCCCGTCCGTCGCCTGACATTTCCGAGGAGACCACCATGCGATCCAGGCACGACGCCTTCCACGTCGCGGTGCCCACCCACGACCTCGACGAGGCAGTCCGGTTCTACGTCTTCGGGCTCGGCGCCAAGCTGGCCCGCCGCTACGACGACCGTGTCACGTTCGACTTCTTCGGCGACCAACTCGTCTGCCACCTCGACGAGACCGCCTTACCGGACGAGCCTGTGCCGTACCCGCGACACTTCGGAGTCACCTTCGCCCGCGCCGAAGATTTCGACCGGCTGCTGCGCGTGGTCGAACACCGCAAACTGCGGGTACTGTCCGGACCGGCCACCCGGTTCGAAGGGACCGCCGAACAGCACCGCACGATATTCCTCGTCGACCCGTCCAACAACGTGCTGGAATTCAAGCAGTACGACGACCCACGCCTGCAGTACTGACCCGACATGCCCGCTCTCCGGATTGTTGTCGGCCTCGTCGTGGCCGCGGCCCTCGTCGTGGCCGTGCCTGCTTCCGCGTCACGCGGCCCGGCACCAGTCCCCGCCGGGTGGACGCTCCCCGCCGGGTGGACCGGCA
>JAOPWA010000218.1 GCA_025965915.1 Dactylosporangium sp.
GCGATGCCCCCAGGAAGGGTTCTTCCGGTTGACCAAGCGGCGATGCCTGGCCAGCAGCGTGCCGGGCGTGGCGATGCGGTGCGTGCGCAGGTGCCGCGGTAGCACCCGGGCCAGTGCGCACAGCACCGCCCGGTCCGGCCAGGAGGGCCGCGGGCGACCTACCTGCCGGCGCAGCACCGCGACCACGTGACGCAACGCCAACAACTGCGCCGTGACGGCGGCCTCGTTTCGGGCCAGAAGCGCAAGCCAGCCGAACACCCGAACCATGACCAGGTAGAGCAATCGCACAGCCACGAACCCGATCATGCTTCAGCTCAGCAAGCCGGCAGCTCAAAACATGTGCGTCGAGTTCTGGCACGGTACAGGTGTCTGAAAGAGCGCAGGACCTCACCGTGGCGTTACATGTCCATCGATGGCTCACCCGATCGGGTGCCGGTCGCCGCACTGGCGTGGGCGCTGGCAGCTCCCGTACGTACCATGCGGTGCCAGCGCAGCCGGCCACCCAACAGCGCCATCACCGTGGACTGGAAGACCACCAGGTACATCAATTGCCGGTACACGATCTGCTGCAGGGGCAGGCTCCACAGCGGGCCGTAGCGTTCCCGGTCCAGCCGCAGCGCCAGGCCGGCGGTGAAAAGCTGGACTCCGACGAACCCCACCCACACCACCGCGACCTTGCCCAGCGGCAGAAAGAGCAGCCCGTACAGCCCGTACACGTCGACCATCGGCGCGGACAGCGGCAACAGGACCTGGAACAGCACCAGATAGCCCAAGCCCCGCCGGCCCAGCCTGCCCGCGGCACCCCGCTGGAGCAGCGCTCGCCGGTGCTTCCACATCGCCTGCATGGTGCCGTAACACCAGCGGTACCGCTGCCGCCACAACTGCCGCAGACTGGCGGGCGCTTCGGTCCACGCGACCGCGCCGGAGGCGTAGACCACCCGCCAGCCGGCCCGGATCACCGCCATCGTGAAGTCCGTGTCCTCGGCCAGGGTCTGGTCGGACACCCCACCCACGTCGGTCACGGCCGCCCGCCGGAACGCCCCGATCGCCCCCGGCACCGTGGGCATGCACCGGCCCACGTCGAACATCCGCCGGTCCAGGTTGAACCCGATCACGTACTCCAGGTGCTGCCAGCGGCCAAGCAGCCCCTTGCGGTTGGCGACCTTGGTGTTGCCCGACACCGCGCCCACCTCCGGGTCACGCAGGGGCTGCACCAGCCGCCCGATCGCGTCCGGTTCGAAGACGGTGTCACCGTCGACGAGCACCAGCAGGTCACCGCGCGCATGCCGGATCCCGTTGTTGAGCGCGGCCGGCTTGCCGGCGTTGGCCTGGCGGATCACGTAGACGCCGGGCAGCCGCAGCCGCGCCACGATATCGGCGGTGCCGTCGCTGGAACCGTCGTCCACGACGATCACCTCGACGTGCGGATAGTCGCTGGCGACCAGCGATCGGACGGTCGCGGCGATGTTGGCCGCCTCGTTGTACGCCGGCACGATCACCGACACCGGTCCGAGGTAGCGCGGCGACTCGTGGGACCGGCGGCGTTCCCGGCGCACATGCAGCCATGTTGACCACAACTGGACCACTACGCGCAGCGCCGCCAGCACGACCGCGACCAGCATCAGTACGGTCATCGCCCGGGCCAGCCAGGCGCCGGCCAGTTGCGCCCAGCGCAGGGCGTGGCCGCGCAGCCGCTGCCCGGTCGACGCCGGCGGTGCACCAGTCAGGCCGAGCCCTTCGGAGACGCTGGTGAACCGGTACCCCTGCGCCTGCAGCCGCGGGATGAGCACCTCGAGGGCGGCTATCGTCTGTGACCGGTCCCCGCCGGAGTCGTGCATCATCACCACCGCGCCCGCCCCGCTCGCCGGTTGCGCGGCGACTACGATCGCGCCTACGCCCGGTCGCTGCCAGTCCTCGGTGTCGTGGTCGGCCAGTACGGCCAGATATCCGGCTGATCCGATCTGCCGCAGCGCGGTGAAGTCGGCGCCGGTGACCGCCGCCGGCTCCGATGAGTAGGGCGGCCGCATCAACACCGGTACCCGGCCGGTGGCCGCGGCGATCGCGTTGCTTGTCAGGGTCAGTTCGAGGCTGAGCTGCCAGGCCGGCGCACGGCCCGGCTCGACGTGGGTGAAGGTGTGCGAGCCGATCTCGTTGCCAGTGGCCACGATCCGCCGGGCGATCTCCGGGTACTCGTTGACCTTCGAACCGATCTGGAAGAACGTGGCGTGGGCGTGGTAGCGGGCCAGCACGTCGAGGATCTGTGGGGTGAAGCGCGGGTCCGGGCCGTCGTCGAACGTCAACGCGATCGTCTTGGCCGGCATCCCGCGGCTGGTCACCGACGCGTCCGCGCCGATGCGTTGGACCGGCGCCCCGGCGGTGACCGCTGCCGGGCCGCCGACGACGGCGGCAGCCCTCGTGGCAGGGCCGGTGCCCGACGCGCCGACGTGCGACACGTACCCGTTCAGGCACAGCTCGCCGAGCAGCACCAGCATGAACAGGCACAGCAGCAGCCAATGCGCGCGCGGCTCCCGGCGGCCGGCATGTCCTGCCATCACTGCCTCTTCTTCGACGGGTGAGCGGTGGGCGTCTGGCTCGGTACGGTGCGGTGAGCGTTCGTCGCGGCCGCCGTCGGGACCAGACTGGTCGTCGGAGTACCCACCACTGGCGCCGTGGCTGGACCGCCGGCCTGGCTCGGTACACCGGCCCGGATCGGGACTCCGGCCGGCGGCCGGGCGGCGGTCGATGGGGTGGTCCCCGGCACCCGATGCCCGAGGCGGGCCGTGCCGGACGGCGTGGGCCCCGGCGCAGCCTCCTGCGCCTGGCCGGCGCCGGAACCAGGCAGCCAGGGCAGGTGCCCGTGACCCGAACCGGTGAAGCCGACCAGCAGTATCAGCAGGGCCAGCACCAACACGACGCCGCCGGCAGCGCCGGCCACTATGAAGAAGCGCCTGCGCCGTCCGGCGTTGTCCACGAATACCGGGTCGGCGCCAGGTTTGTCTTTCTGCATGCCTTTGCCTTGTCTCGGCCACCTGTGGCCGCGTGGTACCGAACACCCCGGTACGAGCCGTCACGCGACCCGTACCGGGGTGTCGGCTCCCGACCTCGGCGGATTACGGGGGAGAACCGCGAGGCCGGCAGCGCGCGGGCAGTACCGCTAGTGGTGTGGGCTGGGGGTTGGGTGGCCGTGTCCCTTGCCGTTGCCGTTGCCATTCGGGCTACCACCGTCGGGGTGGCTTGGCGCTGGTGTGGCCGCGCCTGGGCGCGGCGTTGACCCGGTCCCAGGCGAGGCCCCGGCCAGGTGGTCGGCGAGCAGTTTGGCGCAGAACGCAGGAATACCCGACTCCCCGCCAGCTGCGGTGGCCAAGGCCTGCCGCAGCTCCGGTGTCACGGCCTTGCCGTGTGGGTTCTTCTGCTCGGCCTCCCATACCTGGCACAGTCCCAATGTCGCAGAGTCCCCAGGATCAGCGGTGCGGTCGCTGGCACCTGGCGTTGGGGTGCGCGAGGGTTGACCGGAGCTGGTAACACCAGCGGTGGCAGCGCCGCTGGGCCGGGCATCGGCACCCGGTGCCGGTATGCCCAGCGGCGAGAACAGCTCGTGGGCGTGCTGCTGTAAACCGGCTGGCAGGCTGCCGGTCGCGGCGGCGAACGCTGTACCGCCGGTTACGACGACGGCCACTCCAGCGGCAACCTTCACCGCGATCGTCCTGGTGGACAGCGGTACCCGTGCACGGCGTCTCCCTACTGGCATCGTGGTCACAACAGCACCAGGATGCGCGCGCGTGAACCCGGCCACCGCCGCCCGCTCATCGGCCAACTCCTCCGCGAACGGCGGCGCCGCGGCCGCCGAGAGCAGGGTGCTCAGCCCGATGTGCTCCGGAGCCACCGGTTCCCCGCTGACCAGCCTGTCCGCTTCGGTCAGGCCGATCCGGCCGGTTCGCCACGTACGCATCGCGTTACAAAGGGCGTCCCACCACCCCACGGCGTTACACCCCCTCCGGCCGAGCCGTATCCACCGGGGCAACCCAGGACCCGGCGGTCCGCCCCGACGTGCTCCTCCGCGCCTGCACGTCGGGGTGAGCGGCCAACCGACGCAACCCCCGCATGGTCGCCACCCGCACGGCGCCGGGGCGCTTTCCCAGCACCTGCGCGGTCTGCGCCACGTCCAATCCGGCCACCACCCGCAACATCACCGCCTCGGCCTGGTCGCGCGGCAGCGACGCGATAAGACGAAGGGCCCAGCTTGTGTCCGAGTTCTCGATCGCATCGAAGGCGACATCCCGAACCGCGCGTCCGACCTCCTCTTGACCTGATAGATCCCGCGGATCCTCCCGCCGCCGCCCAGCCCGCCGCCGCTCATCGATGCCGCGGTGGCGGGCGATACGAAACAGCCACACCCGAAACGCCGGCAGTCCACCCTCGAAGCCGGCCAGGTCCCGCGCGGCTTGCAACCAGGTCTCCGACGCCACGTCCTCGGCCGCCTCGCCGACCACGACCCGCAGATAACGCAGTAGCGCCGGCTGCAGCGAACGCCATAAACGGGCGAACCCTGCCGCATCTCCACCGATCGCCGCGCTCAGGGCATCCGCAAGGTCATCATCGCTCAACGCGCCGATCCCCTCGAAACCCGTAGGCCCGCAGCCAACCCCAGTCCGACAAAGCCAGCACGCTACACCTCGACCTCGACAGGCATGCGAGGTTGCGGCGCGGCCGTCATCACCCTGCCATCTGCTCGCCCCTGGGCAAGTGTCCGGTCCAGGTCGGCGGTAGGCCAGCTGTCGCGCCCCAGCCACGCCATCGTCGCCGGACCAGATGGCAGGTATTGCCCGTTGATGTGTGACCGGTCCTTGTCTGAGTGACAGATCGGGCGACTCGGGAAGCGACCGGGTAGCCTTACCCGACCTTCACGCCTGCCCTGCGATTGGAGCGTGCCGGCAGCCATGACGCCTGACGATGGCTGGGTCGAGCCTGTCGACGCCAGCGAACCCACCGCGCAGCATGACGACCTTGAGCATTGGCTACACAGCATCCGAACCGACCTGACCGAGGACCCGCCCGACTGGGTGGCCACCGCCAAGACCAGTGACAGCGCCGAAGCGCCGGGCGATGCCAAGGCGCCGTCCGCTGTCGACAACGACGACACGGGGCCCCAGCCGCGCGGGGCGCAGACCATCGGACGCCACCGCTCGGAGGAATAAACCGGCCAACAGGGCCGAACCAGGTGGTGGAGATCGGGGTCGGCGACCGCCTCGACGTTGGGAACGCCTCCACTTATCGCGGTCAGCAGCTCATCGAGTCGGCGACCAGATACCCACTCGGACGTCGCTGCCGCAGAGTAACGAGTCTCTGCCGCGACTGCCCGGTATCGGCCTGTCCCGCTGAGCCACTGGTCCGTCATCAGCACCGGCCAGCGTGCCGGATGGCCTCCGTGCCGGACATCGACACAACCTTGTCTGGCGATACAGGGCACCGTTCACTAGATGCTCACATGCAGCTGCGACAACGTCGACGGTCGACGGCTGGGCGTGCCGCGGTCCGCGCTTGCCCGTCGCCCACGCCGGCACATATACGAACTCCTGGTTCACCGACTGCTGTTTGGTGGGACCGCTACGCGGGTACGCGACAGAAAGCAGGGCAATCCGGCCCGGCGGGCGGTTGGATTACCGGTCCCCGCCGCCGTACCGCCGAAGAGGCTGCGGCGGTGGGCGACGACAGCGCGTGGGAGCGTCACGTCGCCGACGTGACGCTCCCACGCTGTATTCCGTCGGCTCCGGTCGCCTCGCACGCGGGCAGGCTACGTGGCAGGGCCGCCTGTGGACGTGGTGCCCGGGTTGCCGGCGAGAATCGCGTCGGCGTGGGCGACCAGGGCATGTGACGAGATGGGCTTGTGCAACAGGAGCGTGGCCCCTAGCGCCGCCGCGGATCCGCCCGCCAGCGGCCACGATGACGGGGTCGGCTCTGATCGCGACAGTCAGCTCCGGTCCGGACACGCCGGGCGGCATGTCGACGTCGGTGAGGACACCAGGTCGGGCCGGTGGTCGCGGATACGGGTCAGCGCCCTACCGCCGTCGGGGTGGGCGATCACGCGGTGCCCGGCGCCGGTCGCGCCTCAAACGAGCCATCACAATCTTGGTGTGCGTTGGTGACGGCGCCCGACAGTCAGCGGAATCAGCGGGTATCAGCCGGCACCGACCAGTGCGGCCGTATCGATGCGGGCCGGGGGTAGGCCGAGCATGACGTCCACGCCGAGCACGCCGAGGACGCGGGCGGCGAAGGCGCTCACCGCGATGAGCCGGAACCGTACGCCCACCTGTGCGCTGATGCGTTGGGCGACCACGAGGGTGCCGATTCCGGTGGAGTCGATGAAGTCCAGCCCGCGAAGATCCAAACCGATGGCGTGGATGTCACCGCCGTTGAGTAGCTCAGTGATGGCGGCGCGGAGCTGGTCGGCGGTGGCGCAGTCGAGTTCGCCACCCATCAGCACGACGACCTCGTTGCGCCCGGCCGGTTCGACTACGATCCGCAGCTTCGGCTGCCCGTCAGGGACTGCGATGTCCATAGTTCGGCCATCGTAGTCGTACAAACGGACGTGTCCAGATAGCCGAAGAGTTGATCTTCTGCTCAATGTGGAGTGTCATCACGGCGGCGGCGGCCGTGACCTGCGCCGTCGCCAGCGTGCCGGTCTCCCCGCATCTCCGTCAGATTGTTTCTGGTACGCGGCCTACGGCGGTAGCGGCACGGCATCTTGGTTGCCCGGTCCGGTGACTGGTTGTCACGGCGGTCCGGGCGGTAAGGACGATGCCAGTGATGTCAGTTGGCGTGTCGCCGTTCCGGTTGCGTGGCGGCGCGGTGTACCGCGGTCGATGCTTATCCGACCGGGGTCAGTCCGGTGAGAGGCTCATTCGGGGCCGTGGGGGGCATTGGGGTGAAGCCCCACAACCGGCCAGGCCGGTCATCCGCAGTAGTCGGGTCGCCGACGGGCTGGCGGCGGCCACGGCGAATGGCAGGCCGGCCGCTTGTGTGGTCTTGAACCCCGGTCACCAGGGCTGCCAGGCTGACCGAGTCGATGAACCTGACAGCCGATAGGTCCACGGCGACACCGTGTGGGACCGCCCGCTCGACCGCGTCGAGGAGGACCTCGTGCAGCAGCCTTGCGGTGATCATGTCGATGTCGTCGCGGGCGTGGACGGTCACTACGGCATCGTCGCAATGGGTGACCGACGCGTGTCCACGGTCCACGTGACCTCCGGGATGCGCCGTTGGGCAGCCTGGTGTTAACCAGCCATCGAGATCGTCAAACCTCGACCGGGTGCGGTCGCACGGTCGAGCGCCAAAAGGTCGCAGCGCTCGCGGCTATCCCCGAACGTCGACGTGCGCGGCCGAGCGCAGTACTGGCCGGGGGGGTGATGTGTGGTGGACGGGGCGAGGCGGGCCAACGGTGCTACCGCCTAGAGCAGATCCACGGCGTCGCCGCGGGTCGCGCCGTCCAGGCTGCCGAACACCCGCAACCGCGAGGTCAACCCGCGCGCCTGCAGCGCCTGCCCGACAGGTTCGCGCGGGGCAACCAGCCGTAGCTCGACCCCGGCCACGGCCGACGCCCGGCCGCAGGCCTCCAGCATCGCCAACCCCGCCGCGTCGCAGGATCCGACCTCGGCGAGGTCGACCACCAGCACCGGACGGTCACCGGCCAGCAGCCGGGCCACCTCGGGCTCAACCGTCAGC
>JAOPWA010000236.1 GCA_025965915.1 Dactylosporangium sp.
CGGCAGGCACTCTCGTCACGCCCAACCTGCGCGTGGTCCATGTCACGCACGTACTACCACCTTCGAAAAAGGCGATCACCTTCGACAAGGCAATGGTACATATAGGGGGAAATCATGACAGATACACAAGCATGTCACGAGAAGTTGTCCGTGCTGTCGGAGACCGGGTTCGTCGTACTGCGCTCCTCGCGGGAGCGGCTGGACCCGGCCGAATGGGAGAGCCTCGCCTACCTGGACTGGAAGTCCGGTGGCGACACCAACTTCGCGGTGCTCGCCTCCGCGACCGGCGAGGACGACCCCCGAGGGTTCTGGGAGCACGACAAGCCCGACAAGGACGCGATCTGGACGGCGAACGCCCTGCGCGCCCCTAGCCTACGCAGGTGGGTGATGTCGGTCGGGGCGCGCTTCGGCCGGGTACGCATCATCAAGCTGCAGCCGTCCACGAGTGAGACCGATGTCACTGGTCAGCATCTCCACCTCGACGACAACAACCGGTTGAACCCGGATGGCGAGGGCTGGGTCGTGCGGGCATGGCTCAACCTCACCGATGATCCCGACAGCTACATGATCCTGCGGGAGGACCGGGACGACCCGACCACCGAACGTCGCATTCCATTGCCGGCTGGTGCCCAATTCGTCGCCGACACCGAACGGTTGTGGCACGCCGCCTACCACACCGGCAAGTCTCCGCGGTACGCCATGATCGCCAGCTTCGAGTCCGGCCCCGCCCTGCAGGCGTGGATCGACGCCAACGCCGTGGAGCGCATGCCCGGTCCGCGCAGTAGCGCCACGCGGATGACGAGAACCGACTTCCTGGGTTGACGGCGCCGACAGGAGGGTGCCGTCGGGGCATTGGCACCCTCCTGTCGGTCGCGGCCGGTCGGTGATGGTGCTGCGCGGCACCGAGGAGTCACGACTCTTCCTTCTCGGCGGAGAACCGTTCGACGAGCCCCTCGTCATGTGGGGAACTTCGTCGATCGTCACGGCCGGACCGCCGGTTGACGCGCCGTCAACCGGCAGACCGTTGCCCGGCCAACTCCGGTGACAGTTGCGGTGTTCCTGGTGTTCCTGGTGTTCCCGGTGCCTCCGCGGCGGCCGCCGGTTCGCCGGCACGGAGCGCGACGAGAACACCCAGCAGTGCCAGCACCTCGGCGATCGTGAAGCCGGCCAGGTAGGCGGCCGGAGCCGACGACGACACCCAGGCGGCGAACAGGGTGCCGCCGATCGCGAGCACCGTGGTGGAGAACAGGGAGTCGCTGAGCTGCAGGGCCGAACTGTTGACGCCCTGCTCCGCCGGTGCGGACAACCGCAGCGTCAACGCCGACATCGTGGGGTAGGACAGTCCCATGCCGAAGCCGGCGAACGTCCAGCCGGCGACGCAGACCACGACCGGGACCACCGGTGCCACGCACGCGGCGGCTGTGGCGACGCCCAGGGCGATCAGAGCCAGGCCGATCTGGAGGCGGCGCCTGGGGGCGAGCCGCTGACCCCAGCGGCCCTGGTACCAGGAGCCGAGAAACCAGGACACGCCGCCGATGGTCAGGGTCAGCCCGGCAGCCGAGGGCGAGAAGCCGCGTTCCCGCGACAGCATCAGCGGCATGAAGACATCGGCCTGGATGAACGCCGCCCCGGCGAGGCCACGGAGCAGTACGACGCTGGGCAGGCCCGGTCGCGCCGAGAACGTGCCGCGCGGCAGGAGCCGCGGCGTGAACATGACCAGGCCGGCGAGGGCGAGACCGATCAGTACCAGCGCGACCGCTCCGCGTCGCTGACCGCCGACGTTCAACAGGCCCATGCTCACCGCGGCGCCGACGGCCCACCCCGTACGGTCGAAGCGCCCACGCCTGCTCCCGTCCCCGGGTGCGGTCAATCCGCGCAGCCCGGGCCGCACCAGCAGGACGGCCGGCGCGGTGAGCAGCGCCATGCTGAGAAAGACCCATCGCCAACCGGCCTGCTCGACGATGAGACCGGCGAGCCCGGGGCCGGCGATGGAGGGCACCACCCACGCACCGGCGAACGCCGAGAAGACGCGGGGATGCAGATGCGGCGGGTACGCGCGACCGACCACTACGTAGAGTGCGACCGTGATCAGGCCGCCGCCGAACCCCTGCGTGACCCGGCCGACCACGAGCATCCACATGTTCTGCGCCGAACCGGCGATGAGCAGGCCGCCGCAGAACGCCGCGACCCCGATCCAGATCGGAGCGGCGGGGCCCTTCGCGTCGCTCCACCCACCGGAGATGACCATCGCGACCACTCCGGCCGCGAACACTCCACCGAATGCCAGCGCATACAGCGGGAGCCCGTGAAGCGCCCGCGCCACGGTCGGCATGGCCGTCGTCACGGCAACCGACTCGAACGCGACCAGCGAGACCAGTGCGACCATTCCGACGGTGAGCGCCCGGTACGGTGGGGTGAGTGGGCTGTTTCTCACACGTTGCCTCTTTCGACGTTGCGGTGGGTCCCGAGCATGCGACATCAACTCGGCTTGAGGTCAAATGGCGCGCTGTGAGTAGGCTGACGCGACGTGACCATCGCGGGCGCGCGATGCCGTGCCGGATCCGCTACGGTCGCGGCCGTCCCGAGACGCCGATAAAGTAGCGAGGGCTGCAAGATCGACGTGAAACATTGTCCACCTGACAGGTATTTCGTGCTGCGTTACCTGGTCGTTGCCGATCGCCGGGAGTGTGCGGGTTGCTGATCCCGACCCCTAAGTATGGGTTCGCCTTTTGTCGCAAGCTGGGCGCCGCCGGGGCCGTCGTGACCGCCGCCGGCGGGGTGCTGGCCGGCGTTCAACCATTCAGCGACCCGTTGGCGCGGCTACCCGGCGTCCGCGAACTGCGCGAGTCCACGGTGCTTTCGGTGCTCGTCGTCTACGTCGGGCTTACCCTGCTGCTGGCCGCGTGGTGGCGGATCGGCGCGCTCGTCCGCCGTCCGAACGGACCGTCCTGGCGGGAGTTGGCGGTCACGGCGGTCTGGTGGTCGGCGCCGTTCGCGCTCATCACGCCGTTGTTCAGCGGCGACGTCTACAGCTACATCGCGCAAGGGGCGATGACGGCCCTCGGTATCGACGCGTACAACGCGGGCCCGGCCGCCATGGGCGGACCACTCGGCGCTAACGTGCCTCCCATCTGGCAGTTCACCCCCGCGCCGTACGGCCCCGTCTTCCTTGACCTCGCCGGTTCGGTGACCAGGATGACGGGCGACCACACCTGGCCGGGCGTCATCGGGATGCGGATCCTGGCGGTCGTCGGCGTGGGCCTGCTGGTCTGGTCGGTGCCCCGCCTCGCCCGTTTCTGCGGCGTGGAGCCCAACGCGGCGATATGGCTGAGCGTGCTCAACCCGCTCGTCGTGCTGCATCTCGTCGCCGACGCCCACAACGACGCCCTGATGCTCGGCCTGATGGCTGCCGGGCTGGTGTTCGTACTGGAGCGCCACCCCGTAGTGGGCTCCGGCCTGATCGCCCTCGCGGCGCTGGTCAAAGCGCCAGCCGGGCTCGCCATCGCCTTCGTCGTTCCGATCTGGGCGGCGCAGTTGACCGGCCGATGGCGGGGAGCGCGAGCGGCGCTGGGCGCGGTCAGCGCCGCCGGCCTGACGGCGGTCATAGCGACGACGCTCGCCGGCACGGGGTACGGCTGGATCCACACCCTCAACACGCCGACCCGTGCGCGTACATGGCTGTCGATCACCACGGATCTCGGCAACCTCACCGGCCGGATGACGCGGTGGCTTGGAGTGGCGAGCGTGGACGAAGCGATGCACGCCTGGTGGTTGATCGGGCTCGTGGCGGCGGCCTGTCTGTTCGTGGGCCTGTGGCGGCGTAGCGCTCAGATCGGCCCGGTGGCGGCACTCGGCCTGAGCCTCGCGGCGTTCGTGGTGCTCGGCCCTGTCGTGCATCCCTGGTATCTGCTCTGGGCGATCGTGCCGCTCGCGGTAGCCGGGTCGATGCCGATTCGCCGGGCCGTGGCCGCACTGTCGGCCGCTCTTGTCATGTTCGTGCTGCCCGGCGGCGTTCAGCCCGGCATGGCCGCGCTCGCCGGTGCGGTTCTGGGTGCGGGGTCCGTACTGGTCGCCTTCGTCATTCTCACGGGCCTCGGTCGCCACCAGCTCTGGGCGCCGCTCGCGCCCGTCTCGGTTCCCGTTCCGGTCCCTGCCGCCGACGGTCGCGCCAGCGTCCTGGAGCTTCGGTGACCCCGACCGTCGGTTGGTCCTCCAGGCCGACGACGCCAAGGTCATGACCGTGCTGAGGCGCTAGTCCGTCGGCTCGGCAAGCGCGTTGGCGTGCCGCAGCGCGGCCGTGGTCGCCGGCCGGCTCGCGGGCAGCAGCGGTAGACGGACCGCCGGGGTGGGAATCCGGGCCTGGGCGTGCAGCACCGCTTTGACGACGGCCGGATTGGGTTCGGCGAACAGCGCCGTGGACAACGCCGTCAGCCGGTGGCCGAGATGGCGAGCTCGGTCGACGTCGCCGCCGTGCCAGGCACGAACCAGATCGACGAACTGAGCGGTGCACAGGTGGGCGGAGGCCAGGATGGCGCCGGCCGCGCCGAGCGCGAGCAGCGGCGAGGTGAAGATGTCATCGCCAGCCAGGACAGCGAAGCCCTCCGGTAGGTCGGCCATGAGTGCCACGGTGTCCGCGTCGATGCTGCCCACCGCGTGTTTGACGCCGATGACCCGTGGTAGTCGGGCCAGGTGGCGCAGCGTCGCCGCCCCGACGACCTGGCCGGTGCGGTACGGGACGTTGTAGATGACCAGAGGCACCGGGCTTTCGGCGGCGAGCCGGGTGAAATGGGCAAGCACGCCCTGTTCGGAGGGGCGGGTGAAGTAGGGAACGACCGCGAGCGCCGCCGCCACTTCCGCCCACGCCCGCAGACCGCGCAACCCCTCAACCGAGGCGGCAGTGTCGTTGGAGGTGGCTCCGACAATCAATGTGGCGGACCGTTCCCGGCAGACGCGCGCGCAGATGCCGATTACGCTGCGTCGCTCATGTGTACTGAGGGTCGCCGACTCGCCCGTCGTGCCGAGCGCCACCACCCCCGCCGCGCCGGCGTCGATCACCTGGTGTGCCAGTTTTTCGAGCGCATCGCAGGCCACCTGGCCGTCCGGGGTGAACGGCGTGACGAGCGGGACGTGGATACCGGCCAGTGGGTGCTGCATGCGCCTCAGCATCATCCGGGCCAACCATTAGGTCCAGTTCACGTTTCTTCGGTGAAACGTAAGCTCATCTGATGCTCGACGCACGCAAGCTCCGTCTTCTGCGGGACCTGGCACACCACGGCACGATCGCCGCGGTCGCCGACGCGCTGTCCTACACCCCGTCGGCCGTTTCTCAACAGCTTGCGGCACTGGAGCGCGAGGCAGGCGTGCCACTGCTGGAGCGCAGCGGACGGCGGGTCACGCTCACTCCGGCCGGTGCCGTCCTGGTCGAGCACACCGAAGTGGTACTCGCCGCCCTCGAACAGGCCGACGCGGCTCTCGCGGCCACCCGCACCGGGCTGGTGGGTCCGCTGCGCATCGGGGCTTTCCCCACCGCGGTACGCACGCTTCTCCCCGCCGCGCTGGTTGCGCTCGGGCGCGATCATCCCGGCCTGGAGCTGCGGGTCATCGAACTCGACCCGGTCGCTGCACCCGCCATGCTGCGCACCGGGCAGCTCGATGTCGCACTCGTGCACGACTACGACTACGTACCCATCGAGCCCGATCCCGCACTGGCCACCGAGCCGCTGATCGAGGAGACGATGTACCTCGCCTCGACCGAGGCTCTGACCGAGGCCCTGACCGAAGCGTCGACCGAAGCCGGCAACGACGCGATCCTCAGTGTCCGCCACGCACCGTGGATCACTGGCACGCCCGGTACGTTGTGCCACACCGTGGCGCTGCGGGTCTGCCAGGCCGGCGGGTTCACCCCCCGGGTACGCCACCATGCCGACGACTTCATCACGGTGCTCACCCTCGTCGCGGCAGGCCAGGGCGTCGCGCTCGTTCCGCAGCTCGCCGCCACGAACCCGCCGCCGGGTGTCACGCTCATTCCGCTGGCGACACGCCGCCGAACCCGAGTCGCCTACCGGCGCGGCGCGCGCCAGCATCCTGCCGTAGCCGCATGCGTCGCAGCGGTCCACGCATCGGCCGCTTCATATCTCACCTGACCGACATCGGCGGCTCGTCGCCGATCGCGAGCAGCACCTCGCGCAGCGCGTCGATCGCTGCCCTGGCGGTGGCTTCGGGTACGGAGCGCAGCAGCGCCGCCTGGGCTCCGCTCGCAGCTCGCACCGCCACTTCGGCGATCTCGATCCCGCTCACGGTGAGCCGCACCCACGAGCTGCGGGCGTCGCGCGGGTCGGCCTCCCGCTCGACCAGGCCGGTCTCCGTCAGGCGCCGCAGCAGGTTGCTCGTACCGCCGGAGGACAGCAGCAGCCGGCTCGTGAGGTCGGTCGGGCGCAGCTGGTAGGGCTTTCCGGCGGCCCGGAGGACGGCGAGCACCTCGTACTCGGCTTTGGTGAGGCCGAGGCGGCTCAGCTGTGCGTTGGTGGCCTCGCCGAGCAGCGTGGTGAGCCGGCCGGCGCGCTTGGCCAGTTCCAGTTCGGGGCCGGCCACGGCCGGGAGTTCGGCGCGCCAGGCGTCGACGATGTCATCGACCGTGTCGCGCCGTGCGGTGGTTCTGTTCACCAGCCCGACGATACCGGCCCTTTATCTACCAAAAGCTGCGCCCGCCGATGTCCCCACTGGTGCTGGTGATCCGGGGGCGGCGAGAATATCTCCCCCCGGGAGATCGAAGCGTTCCTGTACGCCCACTCCGACATCGTCGACGTCCAGGTCATCGGCGTGCCGAACGCCACGTACGGCGAGGAATTGATGGCCTGGGTCAAGCTACGCGCGGATGCCGCCCCGCTCACCTCGGACGACCTGCGCGATTACTGCCCGGGCAAGCTCGCCCACTACAAGATTCCGCGGTACCCGAAGGTGGTCGACGGGTTCCCGATGACGGTGACCGGGAAGATCCGCAAGGTGGAGAT
>JAOPWA010000305.1 GCA_025965915.1 Dactylosporangium sp.
CGACGGCGCGCGTCGCCGGCGACATCGACCTCGCCGAAGAGTGCGTTCAGGATGCCTACGTGAGGGCGCTGGACGCCTGGATGCGTGAGGGTGTGCCCAGAAGTCCGGGCGCGTGGCTGACGACGGCGGCCCGGCGGCGGGCACTGGACGCGCACCGCCGCGACCGTACGCTGCGCTCCAAGCTGCCGCTACTGGTCGAACCGGACGCCACGGATTCCCCCGAGGACCCGGGAGCCGGAGCCGACGACGTGATCCCCGACGACCGACTGCGGCTGGTCTTCACCTGCTGCCATCCGGCCCTGGCCCGCGAGGCCCAGGTCGCGCTGACCCTGCGCCTGGTGTGCGGTCTGAGTACCAGTGAGATCGCGCAGGCGTTTCTGGTGTCCGAACCGACGATGGCGGCGCGCGTCACCCGGGCGAAGAAGAAGATCTCGGCCGCGCGCATCGCCTACCGCGTACCGGATGCTTTCGAACTTCCCGACCGCTTGGACGCCGTGCTGACGGTCGTCCATCTGCTGTACACGACCGGGCACACCGCGCCTTCCGGACCGGACCTCGTGCGGAGTGACCTGGTGGAACGGGCGCTCGACCTGGCCCGCATGCTGCGCACGCTCATGCCCGACGAACGGGAGGTACGCGGCCTGCTCGCCATGCTGCTGCTCACCGACGCCCGCCGGGCCACCCGCACCGCACCCGACGGACGCCTGCTGCTCCTGGCGGAGCAGGACCGGTCACATTGGGACCGGGCCACGATCAACGAGGGCATCGGGCTGGTATTCGACGCGCTACGGGGTGGGCGCCCGGGCCGGTTCGCGCTGCAGGCGGCGATCGCGGCGTTACACGCCGAAGCCGCCAGCTACGCCGAGACCGACTGGCCGCAGGTCGTACGGCTGTATGACGAACTGCTGCGGGTATGGCCGTCGCCGGTGGTGTCGCTCAACCGCACCGTGGCTGTCGCGATGGTGGACGGCCCCGCCGTGGCGCTGGCCGAGGTCGAAGCGCTCGAACGCGACGAGCGACTGGCCGGGTACCGGTACCTGACCGCAACCAAGGCGGACCTGCTGCGGCGTCTCGGTCGTAACGCGGAGGCGGTCGCCGCCTACCGTACGGCGCTCGACCTCGCCGACAACGCCACCGAGCGGGCTTTCCTCACCGCCCGGATCGCGGAGGTCACGGCCGTGGGCGACCCGTCTTAGGCGGCTCCTGGTTTGCTCCCGGCCAGCCGGGTAGCTAACCAGGACCTTTTTACCGCTTTACCGCCATGCCAAGGGAGTTGGCGCATGGTGCACATCGGCTACGCGCTGTCGAGCGAGGAGCACCCGGCGAATGACCTTGTGGCGTTCGCCGGCCGGGCCGAGCAGGTCGGCTTCGAGTACGCGATGATCTCCGACCACTACCACCCGTGGATCGACGAACAGGGCCAGAGCACCTTCGTCTGGTCGGTCCTGGGTGGCATCGCGCGCGAGACCACAAACCTGAAGGTGGGCACCGGCGTCACCTGCCCGACGATGCGCTACCGCCCGGCGATCGTCGCGCAGGCGGCCGCGACGGTAGCCACCATGATGCCGGGGCGTTTCATGTTCGGGGTCGGCACCGGTGAGGCGCTCAACGAGCACATCGTCGGCGAGCGGTGGCCGGCGTGGGAACTACGCGCCGACATGCTCGAAGAAGCCGTCGAGATCATCCGCGAGCTCTGGTCGGGCAGCATGGTCAGCCACTACGGCGAGTTCTTCACGGTGGAGAACGCCCGGGTGTACTCACTGCCCGACGAGCCACCTCCGATCCTCGTGGCGGCCAGCGGCCCGAAGTCGGCCGAGATGGCGGGCCGGATCGGTGACGGCCTCATCAACTACGCGCCCGACCACGAGGTCGTCGCCGATTTCCGGGCGTCCGGCGGTGGCGACAAGCCGCGCCTGGTGCAGTACAACGTCTGTTGGGCCGAGGACGAGGCGGAGGCCCGTCGCATCGCCCGCGAGACGGTCCCGACGGTTGCGTTGAAGGGCGAGGTGACCACGCTGCTTCCCACGCCGCCGCACTTCGAGCAGGCCACGGACACCGTAACCGAGGACCAGATCGCGCAGGTGGTCGTCTGCGGTCCGGACCCCGACAAGCACATCGACGGCATCCGCAAGTGTGTCGAGGCGGGATTCGACCACGTGCACGTCGACCAGGTCGGCCCGGACCAGGAAGGCTTCTTCCGCTTCTACGAGCGCGAGATTCTGCCGAAGTTCCGCGACGTCTGAACTCCACCAGGGCTGTAACTCCGCTAGGGGCATGTGTGGGCGTCGAGGAAACCTCAGCTCGACCCGGGATGCTGCGAGAACATTGGCTCATCGGGCGCACGCTGCTCGCCAACTACGGTGGCCCCACCCTGGCCGTCTCGATCCTGGAGCCGGGCATCGCCCGCATCCGCTTCGCGCCGACCGGCGCCTTCTCCCCCCATCGTTCGTGGTCACCCGTGCCGTCCGACAACGCGTTCGAACAACCGCCGGTCACGGTGACGGCCACCCGTGCCGGCGCCGTCGAGATCAGCTCAGACCGGCTGACGGTACGCGTGGAGCGGGAGGCCGGCCGGGTCACGGCCCTCGACCGGACGACCAGGCAGGTGCTGCTGTCGGACGGGCCGCACGGCGGCCCGGCCTGGGACCCTGACAGCGGGGCGGCGACCTGGACCAGGCGGATGCCGCCCGACGAGCACTACTTCGGGTTGGGTGAGCGCACGGGCCCGCTGGACAAGCGGGGCCGCCGGCATACCTTCTGGAACACCGACCGGTACGAGGAGCAGGGCCCCGGCACCGACGAAATGTACAAGGCGATCCCGTTCTACCTCGCCATGAACGGGTCCGGCCGCTGCCACGGGGTGTACTTCAACAACACGTACCGGACGGTGTTCGACCTCACCGACCAGCAGGGCGAACGCCTGGTTGTCGAGGCCGACCGTGGAGAACTCGACCAGTACGTCATCGCCGGCCCACGACCGGGCGACGTCGTCGAGCGCTACACGGCCCTGACCGGCCGGATGCCGCTGCCGCCGCGGTGGGCGCTGGGCTACCACCACACCAGATGGGGCTACGAGACCGAGTCGCGGGTACGGGAGGTGGCGGCGCGGCTGCGGGCCGACGGCATCCCGACGGACGCCTTGTACATCGACATCGAGGCCCTCGACGAACACCGCAACTTCACCTGGGACCGCAAACGTTTCCCCGACCCGGCAGGCCTCGTCCGCGACCTCGAAGAGCAGGGATTCAAAGCGGTCCTCGTCATCGATGTCGGGATCAAGTACCAGCCGGAGGGCGGCTACGACATCTTTACCGAGGGCGCCGAGCGTGGGTACTTCCTGTGCGAGGGTGACCACCTTCTCCTGCGCTACGTGTGGCCGGGACTCTGCGCCTTCCCGGACTTCCTGCGCGAGGACGTCCGCGACTGGTGGGGCAGCTGGCACGACGAACTGCTGGCCATGGGCATCCGCGGCTTCGTCAACGACATGAACGAGCCGTCCATGCGGGACCGGCCGATTCTCGACCCCGAAGCGCGCCGCGTCGATCCCCCGCCGGACACGCCACACGGCCCGCCGTGGGAGCGGACGACGCACGCCGAGGTCCACAACGTCTACGCCAACGCCGAGAACCTCGCGACGAGCAAGGCGATGGAGCGGGTACGTCCTGACGAGCGGTCCCTGTTGCTCAGCCGCGCCGGCTTCGCCGGGGTACAGCGCCATGCGGCGTCGTGGACGGGCGACAACGCCAGCTACTGGGAGCACCTGGAGATGTCGATACCCCAATTGTTGAACCTGGGCCTGTGCGGGGTGGCGTTCGCCGGTGCCGACATCGGTGGCTTCTACGCCGACGCCGGACCGGAACTGCTCGCGCGCTGGTATCAGCTCGGCGCGTTCTACCCCCTCGCCCGGGCCAACGATGCCAAGGGCTGCTCCGACCAGGAACCGTGGGTCTGGGGCGAGCGGATCGAGGCGGTCTGCCGCAGGGCCCTCGAACTGCGCTACCGGCTGTTGCCCTACCTGTACACGGTCTTCGAAGAAGCGGCCCGGACCGGCGCTCCGGTGCTGCGGCCGCTGCTGTACCACTACGGCGACGACGAGGCGGCCCGGCTGCGCCACGACCAGGCCCTGCTCGGCGCTGACCTGATGGTCGCGCCGGTGCTGTGGCCCGGGCGCACGGCCCGCGAGGTGTACCTGCCCGACGGCCGCTGGTACGACCTGCGAAGCGGCGAGGTGGCGGACGGCCGGACCCATGTCCTGGCCGACGCGCCCCTGGACGGCGAGATCCCGGTGTACGCCCGGGGCGGCTCCATCATCCCGTTCGGCCCGGTCCAGCGCTGGGTCGACGAACGCCGGCTCGACCCGCTGACGCTGCGGGTGTTCCCGGATTCTCACGACGGGGCCCAGGGCCGACTGTACGAGGACGACGGGATCAGCCGCACCGGCGCCTCGTCGACCACCCGGTACGACTACCGGGACGGGACCGTGACCGGACGGCGCAGCGGAGACTTCGCGCCGGCCCGGCGCGGCGTTCGCGTCCAGGTGCACGGCCGAGCCGAACGGGGCCTCGACGAGGACTCAGAAAATTGGGAGATGCCGATATGACCGACGGGCTCGAGGGGCTGGCGCGTCTGGGCCCGGGACATACCGTCGAAGCTGACCGCCGAACACGGTGCCGACCGCGCCCGCATCACGCCCGAGTACCCCCCAGGCCTGTGACACAGCCAGGACGACCCGTCCGGTGTGCCGGAATCCCATGATTACGGACCATCCTGCATGCGCGGATATAGTCCTATTGGCCGGTCTGGACTCCTCCATATGTGTGGCTCTCGTCATGATTACGGCCGGCGCCCATGGGGCAAACGGAGCCGGCGGCCCGGACAATTGTCCAGCCGCCACCGTGAGGTAGGAGCGACAGATGCAGGTTTGGCCGGGGCGCCGGTACCCCCTGGGCGCCAGCTACGACGGAACAGGCACCAACTTCGCGCTCTTCTCGGAGGCCGCCGATCGGGTCGAACTGTGCCTGTTCGACGCCGATGGCAGCGAACAACGCGTCGACATCACCGAGGTCGACGGTTTCGTCTGGCACGCCTACCTACTCGGAATCGAGCCGGGGCAGCGCTACGGCTACCGGGTGCACGGGCCCTACGACCCGACCCGAGGGCAGCGCTGCAACCCCCACAAGCTCCTGATCGACCCCTACGCCAAGGCGATCGACGGCGACGTGGACTGGGACCCGGCCGTCTACGCGTACGAGTTCGGCGACCCGGACCGCATGTCGGAGACCGACTCCGCGCCGTTCATGCCGAAGGCCGTCGTGGTCAACCCGTTCTTCGACTGGGGCAACGACCGGCCGCCGAGGACCCCGTACAACGAGACGGTGATCTACGAGGCGCACTTCAAGTGCCTGACCTGGCAGCACCCGGAGATCCCGAAGGAACTGCTCGGCACGTACGCCGGCATCGCGCACCCGGCCGTGATCGAGCACCTGAAGAACCTGGGCGTCACCGCGATCGAACTGATGCCGGTGCACCAGTTCGTCAACGACCACCATCTGGCCGACCGGGACCTGAGCAACTACTGGGGCTACAACACGATCGGGTACTTCGCGCCGCACTACGCGTACTCCTCGATGGGCCAGGGCGGCCAGCAGGTGCAGGAGTTCCGCAGCATGGTCAAGGCGCTGCACGACGCCGGCATCGAGGTCATCCTCGACGTGGTCTACAACCACACCGCCGAGGGCAACCACCTCGGCCCGACGCTGAGCTTCCGCGGTATCGACAACGCCCAGTACTACCGCCTGGTCGACGACGACCCTCAGTACTACATTGATTACACCGGCTGTGGTAACAGCCTCAACGCGCGCGGCCCGCACACCCTGCAGCTGATCATGGATTCACTGCGGTACTGGGTACAGGAGATGCACGTCGACGGCTTCCGCTTCGACCTCGCCGCCACCCTCGCCCGCGAGTTCTACGAGGTCGA
>JAOPWA010000317.1 GCA_025965915.1 Dactylosporangium sp.
GGAGGTCGGGCCGCGCGACGGGCTGCAGAACGAGGACCCCGTACCGACCGAGGCCAAGGTCCGGCTGCTTGACGCGCTCTCGTACACGGGGGTCGGGCGCATCGAGGCGGTCAGCTTCGTGCACCCGAAGGCGATTCCTCAGATGGCCGACGCCGACGAGGTGTGGAAGGCCGCTTCGAAGAACCCCCAGGTCCGCTACTCGGCGCTGGTGCCCAACGGCCGCGGTGCGCAGCGGGCGCTCGACGCCGGTTTCTCCGAGATCGAGGTCGTCGTCTCCGCCTCCGACACCCACAACCGACGCAATCTCAACCGGTCGACCGACGACTCTCTCGACGACATCGCCGTGCTGATCGACCTGCTGCACGCCGCCGGTGCGCGGGCCGAGGTGATCGTCGCCACGAGCTTCGGCTGCCCGTACGAGGGTGACGTCGACCCGGCGCGCGTCGCGGCCATCGTCGACCGGGTGGTCGCTGACGGCGCAGACCGGGTCGCCTTCGGCGACACCACCGGCATGGCAACGCCGCCGCGGGTGGTCGCTGTCGTCTCCCGGGTTCGTGAGAAGCATCCGGACCTGCCGATGCTGCTGCATTTCCACAACACGAGGGGCACTGCGCTCGCCAATGTCTATACGGCGCTGCAACTCGGCGTGACCGAGTTCGACGCGAGCGTCGGAGGGCTCGGCGGCTGCCCGTACGCCCCGGGGGCCAGCGGAAACGTCGCCACCGAGGAGGTCGTGCACATGCTGCACGACATGGGCGTCGACACCGGCGTCGACCTGGACGCGCTGCTCGCCGCCGCCCGCCTCGCGCAGGAGATCGTCGGCCGCGAGCTGCCGTCCGGAGTGCTCCGCGCCGGCCCCCGCCTGCCGTCCGCGCACTGATCCAGCCCGTTTACCGCCTCGCGATCCACTCGTCGATGCGCTACCCTAACGATCGTTCAGGTAACGGTGGTGGGGAGGTGTCCGGTGTCGCTCGACGGTGAGGCGCTGGAGCAACTGCGCAAGCGGGTACGTGCCGGTGGTGCCGAGCGTTACCACGCGGCCAACGCCGCCAAGGGCAAGCTCTTCGCCCGCGAGCGGGTGGCGCTCCTCGTCGACGAGGGCTCCTTCGTGGAGGACGGGATGTACGCCAACGTCCTCGCCGACGGGCTGCCCGCCGACGGCGTGGTGACCGGAGTGGCAACCGTGGACGGGCGGCCGATCTGCCTGATGGCCAACGACTCCACCGTCAAGGCGGGCTCGTGGGGCGCGCGTACCGTCGAGAAGATCATCCGGATCATCGAACGGGCGTACGCGACCGGCGTGCCGATGGTCTATCTGGTCGACTCCGCGGGCGCGCGCATCACCGACCAGGTCGACCTGTTCCCTGGTCGACGCGGCGCCGGCAAGATCTTCTACAGCCAGGTCCGGGCGTCCGGGAGTATTCCGCAGGCCTGTGCGCTGTTCGGCCCGAGCGCGGCCGGCGGGGCGTACATTCCGGCGTTCTGTGACGTCGTGGCGATGGTCGAAGGCAACGCCAGCATGTATCTCGGCTCCGACCGCATGGTCGAGATGGTCACCGGCGAGAAGACCACCCTCGAAGCGATGGGTGGGGCGAAGGTGCACTGCACCGAGTCGGGGGTCGGCCACTTCCTGTGCAAGACCGAGGTCGACGCGATCGACACGATCAAGCGCTACCTGTCCTACCTGCCGTTGAACTGGACGCAGGCGCCGCCGAAGGCCGCAGCGGCCGACGAACCGTCCAACGTGGACCTGGCCGCTCTCGTGCCGGCCAGCGAGCGGCAGGCGTTCGACATGCGCCGGTATGTCAAGGGACTGCTCGACTCCGACAGCTTCTTCGAGATCCAGGCGTTGTGGGCGAAAGAGATCACCGTCGGGTTCGGTCGCCTGCACGGTGAGGTCGTCGGCGTCATCGGCAACAACTCGATGTTCAAGGGCGGTGTGCTCTTCGTCGACTCGGCCGACAAGGCGACCCGCTTCGTGCAACTGTGCGACGCGTTCAATGTGCCCCTGCTCTTCCTGTCCGACGTACCCGGCTTCATGGTCGGTTCGGCGGTGGAGAAGCAGGGGATCATCCGGCACGGCGCGAAGATGATCACAGCGATCAGCGAGGCGACCGTACCGAAGATCTGTGTCGTCGTGCGCAAGGCCTACGGCGCCGGCCTGTACGCGATGGCCGGCCCGGGCTTCGAGCCGGAGGCCACGATCGCGCTGCCCACCGCGAAGATCGCGGTGATGGGTGCGGAGGCCGCGGTCAACGCGGTATACGCCAACAAGATCGCCGCGATCGAGGACGAGGCCGAACGGAACGCGTTCGTCGCCGCCAGGCGCGAGGAGTACGAGCGCGACATCGACGTCGTCCGGCTGGCGAGCGAACTCGTCATCGACGCGATCGTCGAGCCGGCTGACCTCCGAGGCGAGCTCGTCCGTCGGTTCGCGGCGGCCGCGGGCAAGGACCGCCACTTCTCCCGGCGACGCCACGGCGTCACCCCGGTGTAAGGAAGGGCACCTTCCACATCGATTCGGGTAGGAGGGGGACCCTCCTTTCGACCAAGGAGCACACGATGCCCGACTTCAGGCTCAATGAGGAGCACGAGGCGCTGCGGCAGACCGTACGCGAGTTCGCTCATGACGTCGTTGCGCCGGTCATCGGTGACTTCTACGAGCGGCACGCCTTCCCGTACGAGATCATCCGCCAGATGGGCAAGATGGGCCTCTTCGGCCTGCCGTTCCCGACGGAGTACGGCGGGATGGGGGGCGACTACTTCGCCCTCTGCCTGACGCTGGAGGAGTTGGCCCGGGTGGACTCCAGTGTCGCGATCACGCTCGAAGCGGCAATTTCGCTCGGCGCGATGCCGATCTACCGATTCGGCAGCCGGGAGCAGAAGCGCGAATGGTTGCCGAAGCTGATCAGCGGGGAGAACCTCGCCGCGTTCGGCCTGACCGAGCCGGGCTTCGGCTCCGACGCCGGTGGCACCGCGACCAAGGCCCGCCTGGACGAGGCGACCAACGAGTGGGTCATCAACGGCTCCAAGGCCTTCATCACCAACTCGGGCACCGACATCACCGCGCTGGTGACGGTCACGGCGGTGACCGGCGAGACCCCTGACGGGCGCAAGGAGATCTCGGCCATCATCGTCCCGTCGGGCACGCCGGGCTTCACCGTCGCGCCCGGGTACTCGAAGGTGGGCTGGTGCGCCTCCGACACGCACGAGCTCAGCTTCGATGACGTACGGGTGCCGGCCGCCAACCTGCTCGGCCAGCGCGGCCGGGGCTTCGCGCAGTTCCTTCAGACGCTCGACGAGGGTCGGGTCGCGATCGCCGCGCTGTCGGTCGGGCTGGCGCAGGGCTGCGTCGACGAGTCGCTGAAGTA
>JAOPWA010000320.1 GCA_025965915.1 Dactylosporangium sp.
GTGACCGGCGACGGCGCCTGGGTCCCGCCGGCGGCCCGTCGGCCCGGCAGTGCCCGCGTGAACCGCCCCAACCTGGCCGGCTCGCGCCTACCCTGCTCCAGCGCCCCGGCATCCTCGACCCGCACGCTGGCCAGCGGCAGTGGCGGTTGCGGCGCCTCGGCGAGGCTCTCCAGCAACAGCGGCCAGTCCGGTTGTCGCAGCCGCGACCAGGCGACGACGGCTTCGGTGGCGGGCCGTACGTCGCCGCGCGCCAGCGCGTGGTAGATCACCTCATGCAGGGCCGCCTCGCTGTGGCCGGCCCGCTCCCGGTGGAATTCGTAGAAGAGCCGCTGGGTCTCCTCGTATCCGGGACCGGCTCCCGCCCGCCCCTCGCGCAGTTGGATGCAGAGCAGATCGCGCAGCAGCGGATGCATCACCAGGTGCTCGTCGCCGTCGGCGTGCATGAAGTCGCCGTCGGCGTGCATGAAGCTGTACGTGCGCAGGCGCCGCCAGGTGGCGAGCGCGTCGAGCTGGCTGTCCAGCCGCGGCATCAGCTCGATCAGCATCTCGAGGTCGAGGCGGCGGGGCACGGCCAACCGGGCGAGAACCCGACGGTGGTAGCGGCGGTCGTCGCTCTCGTCTTCGGGAAAGCGCTGGAGGAACCGCTGAACCAGAAGATCTTCGACCGTACGCGGGGAGCCGTGCACGCTGTCGACGGGCTCGGCGAGCATGCTCCGTACGACCGGGGTCGCTCGGTCGAGCCGGGTGCGGTTGGCGAGCGCGTCGCTGACGAGCACCACGGCGAGGGGGTGCCCCCTGGTAACCGCGTGCAGCTCCTCGGCGAGGGTCTCACGGCGGCCGGTGCGCTCCTGCTGGCGGCTCCACTCCACCAGGAACTGGCGGGTGTGCGTAGCCGTGAACGACGAGAGCAGCACCGGCAGGTACGCCGTCGGATGGGGCCTCCTGGCGTCGACGCCGGCCCGCCACCGGTGGTACAGCTCCTGCGCGAGTGCCATCGGACTGGTGCCGTCGACCGGGTCGGCCCCGGCCTCGGGCGGGGCGCCGCGCTCGATGCCGTGCAAGGCAGCGTCGCCCGCAGCCGACTGCGCCATCTCGGCGTCGTTGAGGCAGTTGGGAAGGTCCGGCCGGGCCTGCTTGGTGGCGACCACCAGCAACGGCACCAGCGGCTGCCGTAGCTTGCCCTCGGCCAGCAGCTCCAGGACATTCGGCGCGGCCCGGCCGTCCCGGCGCGACGCCGAGCCGGTGAGCCGGTTCCCCTCGTCGGGGTAGAGCATGTCGGCCCCGTCGAGCAGCAGCACGCAGTTGAGCCTGCGGTAGTGCCTGCGGTGCCGGTACGCGTCGCCGATGTCGGCCAGGAACGCCGCGACGAGAAGCCGGTCGGCGACCAGCCGCCCGCGCGGGTCGGGCCGTTCGTCGGCGTCCCGGGCGCTGTCCCATAGCCGGGCGAGGACCACCGCGGCCGGGCAGCCCTGCGGTAGCTCGGGGTCCAGACGCGGGGCGTGCCGCTCGTACCACGACAGTGCCCGGGCGGTGTCGGGCAGGATGAGGGTGCGCAGCCAGCGCAGCCCCGGTGGTGCCGCGACGGCCGCCAGCCGGACCGAGGTGAGCAGGGCGAGCATGGCCGCGCCGATCGCGGCGAGCCACGAGATGCCGGCGGCCACGGTGGCCACCGCCTCGGTGACGACCGCGGGCTTGCCTGCCACCACCCGCAGCGCCCGCTTCTCCCGCTCCCGCGTGCCGCCGGGCCGTTGCGCCGCGAGGACCCGCATGGCCAGCTCGAAGCGGGGCAGCGCGAGGCGTCCGAACTGTCGGTTGGAGTACCGATGGAGATCGTTGGCGGCCTTCGTGAGCACGTCCCGGCAGGTCTTGGAGCCGGCGTCGTCGAAGTTGACGTAGGCGACCGGGGCGAGGTTGCGCCAGCGCTCTTCGACGTACTCGGACAACTTGGTCTTACCCGCGCCGCCCGGTCCGAACGCCACGACCACGGGCAATTGCTGGTGCCTGCTGCGGATCAGCCACTCCAGCAACGCGGCCGTCGTGTCCCGCCCCACCATCGCGAAGTCAGTCTCGGACGCCGTCACCCGCACCCCTCACACCGCGCGAACCGACAGCCTATCGATCGACCACAACCTGTGGGGGGCACCGCAACTGCGCGCGACGTCGACGGAGGGCGTCGCACAGCCTGTGCGACGCCACCAGGTTGGCTTCTGAAACGGTGCTCTCGCTATCAGTGGAAAAGTCGGGAGAAGTGGACATGGGTACACCGG
Source organism: Dactylosporangium sp. (assembly GCA_025965915.1). Taxonomy (GTDB): domain Bacteria; phylum Actinomycetota; class Actinomycetes; order Mycobacteriales; family Micromonosporaceae; genus Planosporangium. The sequence goes on from JAOPWA010000320.1 coordinate 2,268, forward strand.
GGTACCGCGATCAGGCTCCTCGGATGTGGGATCCGGCAGCACCCGTCGACGTCGCCGAGGCTGAGGAGTTCCTGTGCATGCTGCACGACGAGCGGCGGGAGCTCGGCCCGGTGCGGCCGCGGCTGGATCGGGTACGCCACGAGATAGCCGAGTCCGGGACGTACGTTCACACACCGGACGAGCTGACGTTCGGGGCGCGGATCGCATGGCGCAACGCCAGCCGTTGCATCGGGCGCCTTTACTGGCGCAGCCTGCTGGTCCGCGACCTACGTGAGGTCCGCACGCCGGATGAGGTCTTTACCGAGCTGGTACGCCACCTCGAGATGGCCGCCGGAGACCGGGGCGACCGCACCTTCCGGGCTGGCGAACCCGGCGCCCGCCGAATCCGACCGGTCATCTCGGTCTTCGCACCGGCCGCCCCGGGCGCGGCACCCGACGTACGGGTGTGGAACGAGCAACTGATCCGCTACGCCGGCTACCGCGACGCGGACGGCTCTATCGTCGGCGATCCCCGGTACGCGGGGTTCACCGAGGCCGTGAGGGCTCTGGGCTGGCGCGGCAAGGGGCAACCGTTCGACGTACTGCCACTCGTCATCGAGTCCGCCGAGAACGGGCCACGCCTGTTCGACCTGCCCGAACACGCCGTCATCGAGGTACCGCTGGCCCACCCGGAGTACCCGTGGTTCGCCGAGCTGGGACTGCGTTGGCACGCTGTACCGGCGATCTCGAACATGCGGCTGTCCATCGGCGGCGTCAACTATCCGCTCGCGCCGTTCAACGGCTGGTACATGGGAACCGAGATCGGTGCCCGTAACCTGGCCGATCCTGACCGGTACGACCAGTTGCCCGTCGTCGCGGCCCGGCTCGGCCTCGACACCTCCAGCGACGCCACGCTCTGGCGTGACCGGGCCCTGGTGGAGCTGAACCGTGCCGTGCTGTGGTCATTCGAGCGGGCCGGGCTGCGCATCAGCGACCACCACACGGAGTCACGCCGATTCCTCGAGCACGTCGCGAAGGAGGAGCGGGCCGGCAGGCACACTCCGGCGGACTGGACCTGGATCGTGCCGCCGATGTCCGGCGCCGCCACACCGGTCTTCCACCGGTACTACCACGAGGCCGACCAGCGGCCGAACTTCTACCTCGACTCAGAGGCCGGCGAACTGGGCCTTGAGGGCCGCACCGGCGACGCCGGGGCCCGACAGCGGGCCTGCCCCCTGTCGGATCAGATGACCCACCGGACCGATGGTCAGGCGAGCGACCGGGTCAACGTACCGCTCCCACGGGTACGCCCGGCTGGCGAGTACACACAAACCGGGCGCTAGACGCAGACTAGGGTTATGCGTGCCTGGCAGGTCCACCGCCCCGGCCCGATCGAGACCGGTCCGCTGCGGCTGGCCGACATCCCGGTCCCGGAACCCGCGTCCGACGAGCTGCTGATACAGATCCGCGCCTGCGGCGTGTGCCGCACCGACCTGCACATCGCCGAGGGCGACCTACCCGTCCACAAACCGAATGTGGTGCCCGGCCACGAGGCCGTCGGCGCGGTCTCCGCGATCGGCGATGAGGTGGAGGGGTTCCTCATCGGCGACCGGGTCGGCATGGCCTGGCTGCGCCACACCGACGGGGTGTGCGGATACTGCCTGCGCGGCCAGGAGAACCTCTGCCCCCAGTCCCGCTACACCGGCTGGGACGCCGACGGCGGGTACGCCGACTACGCGACCGTGCCGGCCGACTACGCCTACCGGCTCCCGGAAGGCTACGACGACAGCGAGGTCGCCCCGCTGCTGTGCGCCGGGATCATCGGGTACCGGGCGCTGCTCCGGGCCAACCTGCCGCCCGGCGGACGGCTGGGCATCTACGGCTTCGGCGGGTCGGCGCACCTTGCCATGCAGGTCGCTCTCGCGCAGGGCGCGACCGCCCATGTCCTGACCCGCTCGGTGGCCGCCCAGGAACTCGCCCTCCAACTGGGCGCCACGTCGGTCGGCGACGACACCGACGAGCCGCCCGAGCGACTCGACTCCGCCATCCTGTTCGCGCCGGTCGGCAACCTCGTACCGGTGGCGCTCACTGCGCTGGACCGCGGCGGCACTCTCGCCATCGCCGGCATCCACCTCACCGACGTACCGCCGCTGCACTACGAACGACACCTGTACTACGAGCGCAACCTGCGCAGCGTCACCGCCAACACCCGCGACG
>JAOPWA010000322.1 GCA_025965915.1 Dactylosporangium sp.
GCTGGTGCGGTCGCCCTGGTCCGGGCCGCCTACCCCGACCTACCCGCCGAGGAGATCGTGCACCGGCTGACGAGCACGGCCGTTGACGATGGCGCGCCGGGACCGGACGCCGCGTTCGGGCAGGGCCGGCTCGATCTGGTCGCCGCGCTCACCCGCACCGTCGCGCCGCTGCATACGGCCGCGCCGAGCGGGTCTCCCACGCGGGCCGTGCCGTCGGCCACGCCGAGCGGCACGGTTGCCGCGCCGCCTCGCCCGCGCGGCACGCTGGGCTGGTTGGTGGTGCTCCCGCTGGTCGCGGTGCTCGGCGTCCTGCTCGGCATCGCCCTGCGCGCCGAGCGCCGAATCCCTACAACCGACCGGCGAATCCCGCTCGATACACCCTAGCGATCCTCTGCTTTCGGGGTCGACGCGTTAGTGTCGCTATCGTGTCTCGTCGTAGCGCGCCAGTGCGGATCCCACCCTCGAAATATCCCGTCGAGCGTTTTACGCTGCCCAACGGCCTGCGGGTGGTGCTGACCCCCGACCGCAGCGCGCCGGTGGTCGGTGTGGCCGTCGTCTATGACGTCGGCATCCGCTCCGAGCCAGAAGGGCGCACCGGTTTCGCCCATCTTTTCGAGCATCTGATGTTCCAGGGATCGGAGAGCCTGGAGAAGCTCGCCCACTTCCGTTACGTGCAGGGTTCCGGCGGCACGTTCAACGGTTCGACCCACTTCGACTACACCGACTACTTCGAGACGTTGCCGGCCAACGCGCTGGAGCGGGCGCTGTTCCTTGAGGCCGACCGGATGCGCAGCCCTCGCCTGACCGAGGAGAACCTGCGCAACCAGGTCGACGTGGTCAAGGAGGAGATCCGGGTCAACGTGCTCAACCGGCCGTACGGCGGGTTCCCCTGGCTGAAGCTGCCGCCGGTCATGTTCGAGACGTTCCCCAACGCCCACGACGGGTACGGCTCTTTCGTCGACCTGGAGTCGGCGACGGTCGACGACGCGGCGGAGTTCTTCCAGCGCTACTACGCCAACGGCAACGCGGTGCTGGCGGTCTCCGGTGACTTCGACGTCGCCGAGGCCACCAGGCTGGTGGAGAAGCACTTCGGAGACGTACCCGCGCGGAAGGCGCCGGACCGGCCGGACTTCGCCGAGCCGGACCTGACGGCCGAGCGGCGCGACTCCTACACCGACCGGCTGGCGCCGCTGCCGGCCGTCGCGGCCGCCTGGCGGGTGCCGGATCCGATCAACGACCTGACCGGATACCTGCCGTACGTGGTGCTCGCCGAGGTGCTCACCGATGGTGACGCCTCCCGCCTCGTCGAGCGCATGGTGCTGCGCGACCGCAGCGTGACCAGTGTCGGCGGGTACCTCGGTTTCATGGGTGAGCCATTCGCGGTGCGCGACCCGACCGCGTTCGTGCTGCAGGCCCATCTGCCGCCCGGTGGCGACGTGGGCAAGGTCATGACCACGATTGACGAGGAGTGCCAACGCCTCGCCACCGACGGCCTCGCGCCGCAGGAGCTTGCGCGTACCCAGGCCCGGATGGCCACCCATCTGCTGCGCGACAACGACGCCGTACTCGGCCGGGCCCTGCAGATCGCCGTGCTCGAACAGCAGCGCGGCGCCCCGGAACTGGTCAACGACCTGCCCAGGCTGATCGCCGAGGTGACCGAGGAGCAGGTCCTCGCCGCCGCCGCGGCTCTCACCACGCGACGGCGGGCGTCCGTCGAGGTCATCCCCGGGGGAGGTAACAAATGAGGGAGCTACCGGCGCTCGGGCCCAACCGCCCGCTGAAGCTGCCCAAGGTCGTCGAGCAGACGCTGCCCAACGGCCTGACGGTCATCGCGATCCGCCGGCCGGCCGTGCCACTGGTGGAGGTGCGACTGCGGGTGCCGTTCGCCCGCGCGAACGTAGCCCGCGCCGCCGTGCTGACCCAGACGATCCTGTCCGGCACCGACGGGCGCAGCGGCGTGGAGATCGCCGCTGAGCTGCAGAAGGTGGGCGGCGGGCTGAACGCGGGTGCCGATCCCGACCGGCTGATCATGTCCGGTAACTCGCTCGTCGCGGGGCTCGACCGGCTGCTGGAGATCATGGCTTCGGTGCTGACCGACGCGTCCTACCCGGCAGACGAGGTGTCCACGGAGCGCGGGCGGCTCGCCGACCGCATCCGGGTCGCGCTGAGCCAGCCGTCCCACCTCGCCCGCGAGGCGCTACTCAAGCGGATCTACGGCCGCCACCCGTACGCGGTGCAGACGCCGACCCCGGAGCAGGTCCGTGCCGTCACGCCCGGTGCGCTGCGCACACTGCACGCCGAGCGGGTACATCCGGCCGGGGCCACCCTGGTCATCGCCGGTGACATCACGCCCCAGAAGGCGATCGACGCCGCCGAGCGGGCACTGGCGACCTGGAACGGCGACGGCAAGGATGTCAATCTGCCGAAGGTCCCGGAGCTCGAACCCGGGCCGCTGACGCTGGTCGACCGGCCCGACGCGGTGCAGTCGTCGCTGCGCCTGGCGCTGCCGGCGGTCCCGCGTACCCACCCCGACCATGCCGCGCTGCAACTGGCAAACCTGGTCTTCGGCGGATACTTCTCGTCGCGCTGGGTGGAGAACATCCGTGAGGACAAGGGCTACACGTACGGGCCGCACTCGATGATCGAGCACGCGGTCGCGGGTTCGTCGCTGGTCGTGGCGGCCGAGGTGGCGACCGAGGTGACCGCTCCGGCGTTGCTGGAGACCACGTACGAGTTGGGTCGGCTGGCCAGCCTGCCGCCGCGCGAGGACGAGCTGGAGCAGGCCCGCCAGTACGCGCTGGGAACGCTCCAGTTGGGCATGTCGACCCAGGCCGGGCTGGCCGGGCTGGCCATCACGTACTCCGGGTTCGGGCTGCGGCTGGACTATCTGGCCGAGCACGCCGCGCGGCTGGCGAAGGTGACCGTCGACGACGTGGCGGTGGCCGCCGCGCAGTACCTGGCGCCGGCGAAGGCAGTGGGTGTCGTGCTCGGTGACGCCGAGCGGGTCGAGTCGTCGTTGTCGGCGTTGACCGCCGTGACGCGGATGGGGAGCGAGACGGCTTGAGCGAGCGCAACGGGGCCGCGCCAGCGGTCGAGTCACGAGGGCTGGGGCCGCTGCGACTGCCGCCTGGTGCCCGTCCGGGGCCGCCGCTGGGCGCCGGTATCGACCGGGCCGCGCACCGCCGCACCGACCAGGAGTGGCTGGAGCGGGCCTGGGCCGACGCACTGGTCGTGTTGGTCGACGACGGTCGAGCCCTGATCCGTGACGAGCCTCCCGGCCTGGTGCTCACCCCGGCCAGCGAGGTGGACGCCGCCGCGGAGCGCTTCTTCCTGGGTGAGGACTCCAGCGGCCGCGCTTACTTCGCCGTCCAGGCGCCGATCACCGCGCCGCCGGGTACCCGTATGGCCAACGTGCGGGACGTCGGACACGTCCTCGAAGAGCCTGACGCCGGACTGTTCATCACGGCCGTGGCGTTGATCAACTGGCATGCGCGGCATCTGTACTCGCCGCGTACCGGCCACCCGACGAGGGCCGCCCAGGCGGGCTGGACCAGGGTCACCGACGACGGTGAGACGCTGTTCCCGCGTACCGATCCGGCGGTCATCGTGCTGGTGCACGACGGCGTCGCCGGCCCGGACGGTCGGTGCCTGCTGGGGCACAACGGTGCGTGGACGGCGCCCGGCTGGGCCCGGCGGTACTCCTGCCTGGCCGGTTTCGTCGAGCCCGGCGAGCCGGCTGAGGCCACCGTGGCCCGGGAGGTCGCCGAGGAGGTCGGCGTGGACGTGCGTGACGCGCGTTACGTAGCCAGCCAGGCGTGGCCGTTCCCGGGCTCGCTCATGCTCGGGTATCTCGCCGTCGCCGACCCGAACCAGCCGGTGCGGGTCGACGCGGACGAGATCACCGACGCGCGCTGGTTCACCCGCACAGACATCGCACGGAGTCTCGCGGGCGATGAGACCGACTTCGGTCTGCCGATGGCCTCGTCGATCGCGCACTACCTGGTGCGGGCCTGGCTCAGTGGGACGCCAGCTCCTGAAGATGGGCCTTGACCTGCACGATCGTGGGGTTGGTGAGCGTCGAGTCGTCGGCGAACCGCACCGTCGGTACGGTCTGGTTGCCGCCGTTGGCGGTCATCACGAACTCCGCCGCGGCTTCGTCCTGCTCGATGTCGACGACCGTGTACCCGATTCCTTCCCGGTCGAGCTGGGTCTTCAGCCGGTGGCAGTAG
>JAOPWA010000335.1 GCA_025965915.1 Dactylosporangium sp.
CGCAGCATGACGATCTGGGTACGGATACGCCGTGCTTGCCGGTTGTCCGGAACGTCCATCCGGAAACGTGCGAGCGCCGCGTCCTGGAACACCAGTAAGAGGGAGGCGGCCAGCCAGGCGGTCGCCGCGATCAAAGCCAGGGCCAGGACGTGCAGCGTCGCCCGCCGCCAGGGCGGATCCGCCCCGTGGCCGGTGGTCACCTGGACGGCGAGACGGACAGCGAGGACCGTGGCTGTCACCTGCAACGGCCGGTGGGAGTGCTCCGTCAGCGCGGTCAGCAGGAGGGACCGTCTACCGAGTCGCCGGACGACTCGATGCACCACCTCCACGACACTCAGCGCGATGACCGCTGCGGCAACCGTGGCGGTGATCGTCCAGATGACGCTGCGCAAAGGTCTTACCCCCTCCAAGATCTCGTGGGCATCTGCCCCACGTACCCGATGGCCACCGCGCCCGAAACAACCCATTTGGGTCTCCCCTGTTCCTGCACCCATCCGGAGCACCCCAGCGAGCAGGATCAACAACTAGGATTTCGACCGTGGATGGCAGGAGCATCGCCGACTGGCGGATGCGCAGTCTGCGCCTCTCGGGCGATCCGCACCCACGTCCTACGGCCCACCTGGCACTTCGTTCTTCCCACGGACATCCGCTGGATGCTGGAGCTCACCGGACCGCGCGTCCACGCGTTGAACGCCTATTACTACCGCCGACAGGGGTTGGACGAGACCGTCCGGGAAAAATGCGAAGCCCTGCTCGCCGACGCGCTGAAAGGCGGAAATCAACTCACCCGCAAGGAACTCGGCGCCGTGCTGCGGGGAGCCGGAATCATCGCGGACGGCCAACGGCTGGTCCTGATCCTGATGAACGCCGAACTCAACGGCCTCATCTGCAGCGGGGCACCCAACGGCAAGCAGCACACCTACGCCCTGCTCGAAGAGCGGGCGCCGCAGGCGCGAAGCCTCAGCCGGGACGAGGCGTTGGCCGAACTGACGCTGCGCTACTTCACGAGTCACGGGCCGGCGACCATCAAGGACTTCAAGTGGTGGTCGAGCCTGACCACGGCCGACATCAACATGGGTCTCGACCTGATCGGGGCGCGGCTCGACCACGAGGTCATCGACGGCGTGTCCTACTGGTTCGCCGAGCCGGCGTCGCCGGCGCCCGGGTCCCCGATCGTCCATCTGTTGCAGGCCTATGACGAGTACATCGTCGGCTACAGCGAAAGCAAGTACGTGCTGGACGTCTCGGGCGCCGCCAGATCACATTCCCGGGGTCAGACCGTCTTCAACAGCCTCGTCATCCTCGACGGCCAGGTCGCCGGGCACTGGAAACGCACCGTCGGAAAAGACTCCGTCATCGTCGAGGCGTCCCTCTACGCACCTTTCGGCGACGCACAGGGGAAGGCCCTGCACGCCGCCGCAGCCAGGTACGGAGACTTTCTCGGCCTACCTGTCGCCGTATCGGTCTAGACCAAGGTCGGGTCAGCCGCGCGGCGACGGGCGACCTCGGCCAGGGAGACCGAGGCTGCGACCGAGGCGTTGAGCGACTCGATGTCGGACGCCATCGGGATGCTCACTCGCAGGTCACAGGTCTCCCCGACGAGCCGGGACAGCCCGCGCCCCTCCGAGCCGACGACCAGCACCAGCGGACCGACGGCCACCTCGAGGTCGTACAGTTCGACCTCCCCGTCCGCGTCCAGCCCGACGACGGTATAGCCCTGCTCCTGGCATGCCTTGAGCGACCGGGTCAGGTTGGTCACCTGCGACACCTTGATCCGCGCGGCGGCTCCGGCGCTGGTTCGCCACGCGGTCGCCGTCATTCCCGCGGCCCGCCGCTCCGTCATGAACACGCCCTGCGCGCCGAACGCGGCGGCGGAGCGGACGATCGCGCCGAGGTTGCGCGGGTCGGTCACCCCGTCCAGCGCCACCAGCAGCGGTGCCACCTGCTCGGAAGCGGCGGCGACGAGGTCGTCGAACGGCTCGTACGCGAACGGCGGCACCTGCAGCCCGATGCCCTGATGCAGCACCCCGCCGGTCATCCGGTCCAGCTCAGCCCGGCTCACCTCGAGGAGCGGGATGCCGCGGTCGGAGGCGATCCGGACCGCCTCGTTGACCCGGTCGTCCATGTCGATGCCGAGTGCGACGTAGAGCGCCATCGCCGGTACGTGCGCGCGCAGCGCCTCCAGTACGGGGTTACGACCGACGAGCAGCTCCGGCGCGTCCTTCGGCGGGGTCGACTTACGCCCCGGCGCGACCCGGGGGCCGGCTTTCCCCCCGGCCGGCTTCCCGCCGCCCGCCTTCGGACCAGCGCCCTTCCTACCCGGCGTACCGATTTTCGGGGCACGCCCCTCCGCGGCCGCCTTGCGCCGCTCCTTCTCCTGCTTCCAGGCGGTGCGCTCGGGCAGCGGCTCGTCGCCGGAATATGCCTTGTGCCACGGCCGCTCGTCGGCGGGCAGGGTCCGCCCGCGGCCGGCCAGGCTCTGCCGGCCCTTGCCGCCAGTCCCGGCGCTGGGGCCCTTGCGGGGGGTGGAGCGCCGACCACGACGCTGGGAGTTACCGGCCATCAGGCACCATCCGAGAGAGTCCAGCGCGGGCCGGCGGGAGTGTCCTCCACGACGACGCCGGCCTGCTTGAGCTGGTCGCGGACGGCGTCCGCCGCGGCCCAGTCCTTACGTGTGCGGGCCGCTGCCCGCTGTTCGAGCGCCAACGCGACGAGCGAGTCGACGACGCCGGTCAGCCCGGACGCCGCCTCGCTCGTCCACTGTGGATCGAGCGGGTCAAGACCGAGAACACCGAGCATTGCCCGTACCGATGAAAGAGCTGACGCCACCGCGGAGTCGTCGACGGTCGCCAGGGCAGCATTGCCCTCGCGCACCGTGTCGTGCACGACGGCGAACGCCCGCGAGGTGTTGAGGTCGTCGTTCATCGCCTCGACGAACTCGGCCGGGAGGTCACCAGGCTCCCCCGGACCGACCCGTTCGGCGGCGCGCTGCGTGAAGCCTTCGAGCCGGCGGTACGCCGCCGCGGCCTCCTGCAACGCCTCGTCGGAGTAGTCGATCGTGGAACGGTAGTGCGGCGCTGACATGTAGTAGCGCAGCTCCACCGGCCGAATCCCCTTCGCCGCGACGGCGGCCACGTCGATGACGTTGCCCAGCGACTTGCTCATCTTGGACGCGCCGAGGTTGAGAAGCGCGTGGTGCACCCAGAAACGGGCGAAGCCGAGGCCGGCGGCGTGCGACTGGGCCAGCTCGTTCTCGTGGTGCGGGAAGATCAGGTCGAGGCCGCCGCCGTGGATGTCGAACTCCTCGCCGAGGTAACGCCAGCACAGGGCCGAGCACTCGATGTGCCAGCCCGGGCGCCCGGGACCCCACGGCGAGGGCCAGTAGGCCTCGGCCGGCTCGTCGGCCTTGACGCCCTTCCACAGCGCGAAATCGCGCGGATCGCGCTTGCCGCGCGCCGGGGCGTCCGCGGCCGGCTCCATCGCGTCGACCCGCTGGCCCGACAGCTCGCCGTACCGGTCGTAGGAGCGGACGTCGAAGTAGACGTCACCGCTGCCGTCCTCGGCCGGGTACGCGTGCCCCTTGTCGATCAACAGCCTGATCAGCTCGTGCATCTCCGGGATGTGCCCGGTGGCCCGCGGCTCGTAGGTGGGCGGCAACACCCCGAGCGTCGCGTAGTCGCGGCCGAGCTGGCGCTCGTTGGCGTACGCGATCGACCAGAACGGCTCGCCCGCCTCTGCGGACTTGGCCAGAATCTTGTCGTCGATGTCGGTTATGTTACGAATGAACCGCACCTGGTAGCCGGAGTGAAGGAGCCATCGGCGCAGCACGTCGTAGTTGACGCCCGAGCGAAGGTGACCGATGTGCGGGCCGGACTGCACGGTGAGGCCACACAGGTAGATCCCGACCTGGCCGGGGGTCCGCGGGACGAAGTCCCGCACCGTGCGGCTCGCGGTGTCGTACAGCCTCATCGTCACCCTGCCAGGGTAGCCGCCGGCAGCATCGCTGTTGGTAACGCCCATGACCCCGGTTCTCGATTGGAACACAAGAGGAAACCGGTACGCGCGAAAACCGGTCCTGCGCGTAGATTCTGCGGGTGGCAACGGAGACGGCCCAGACGCTCGACCGCGGGCTACGACTACTGCATCTGGTCGCGGAGGCGCCCGCCGGACTGACCGTGACCGAGGCTGCGGGCCGTCTGGGTGTGGGCCGCGCCGTCGTGTACCGGCTTGCGGCCACGCTCGGCGAGCACGGCATGATCCGCCGCGACAGCGCCGGCCGACTTCGACTGGGAGCCGGAGTGCTGCACCTCGCACGGCGGGCGCAGCCATTGGTGGCGGACGCGGCCCTGCCCTCGCTGCGGCGACTCGCCGAGCAGGTCGGCGCGACCGCCCACCTGACGGTCGCCGAGGACGGCGAGGGGTTCGCGCTGCTCGTCGTCGAGCCGAGCTGGACACAGTTCCACGTCGCCTACCGGGCAGGGTCGCGGCACCCGCTGGAGCTGGGCGCTGCCGGGCAGGCGATCCTGGCCGGACGCGCCGGCGCCTACGGGTACGTGACAAGCACCGGCCAGTTGCAACCCGGCGCGTACGGGGTGGCCGCCGCCGTGCCGGGCGTCGATGGAATGGAAATGAGCGTGGGTGTGGTGGCGCTGTCGGCGCTGGATGCCGACGTGGTCGGGCCACAGGTCGTGGCGACCGCGGCGGCCGTGGCGAAGGCGCTCTCCTAACTCACGGATGCGTCATGACTCACGGATGCGTCATGCCGAGCACGTCCAGCGCCTTGTCGAGATCCTCTTCACTGATCTTCCCGCTCTCGACGTGACCCCGTTCGATCACGACCTGACGGATCGTCTTGCCCTCGGCCAGCGCCTGCTTCGCGATCGACGCGGCCTCGTCATAGCCCAGGTACCGGTTGAGCGGCGTGACGATCGAGGGCGAACTCTCCGCGTACTCCCGGCACACCTCCTCGTTGGCCGTCAGGCCGGCGACGCAACGGTCGGCGAGCAGCCGGCTGACGTTGCCGAGCAGGCGGATCGACTCCAGCAGGTTGCGGGCGATCACGGGCACCATGACGTTGAGCTCGAAATCGCCCTGCGAACCGGCGAACGCCACGGCGGCGTCGTTGCCGTATACCTGCGCGCACACCTGGCGGACGGCCTCGGCGACGACCGGGTTCACCTTGCCGGGCATGATCGACGATCCCGGCTGCAGGTCGGGAATGTTCAGCTCCCGCAGACCCGCCCGGGGCCCCGAACCCATCCAGCGGATGTCATTGGCGATCTTGTACAGGCTGGTGGCGATCGTCCGCAGTTGACCGGACGCCTCGACGAGCCCGTCGCGCGCGCCCTGGGCCTCGAAGTGGTTGCGCGCCTCGGTCAGCGGCAGCCCGGTTTCGTGGACGAGCTGATCGATGACCATCCGTGCGAAACCGGGCGGGGTGTTGATACCCGTGCCGACCGCGGTGCCACCCAGCGGCAGCTCCGCGACCCGGCCCAGGGTCGCCTGCAACCGCTCGATGCCGTAGCGGACCTGCGCCGCGTACCCGGAGAACTCCTGCCCGAGGGTGACCGGTGTGGCGTCCATCAGGTGGGTGCGACCGGCCTTGACGACGTCCGCGAACTCGTCGGCCTTGCCCGAGAGCTGGCTGGCCAGGTGATCGAGCGCCGGCACCAGGTCGCTCGAGATCGCCTCGGTCGCCGCGAGGTGCACCGAGGACGGGAAGACGTCGTTGGACGACTGCGACGCGTTGACGTGATCGTTGGGGTGCACGGTGATGGCCAGCCGGGTGGCCGCGAGCGACGCCAGCACCTCGTTCATGTTCATGTTCGAGGATGTGCCGGAGCCGGTCTGGAACACGTCCACCGGGAACTGGTCGTCGTGCTGCCCGGCCGCCACCTCCTTGGCGGCGGCGATGATCGCATCGGCCGCTTTACGGTCGATCACGCCCAACTCGGCGTTGACCGTGGCAGCAGCGGCCTTGATCTGGGCCAGAGCGCGGATGTGCCGGCGCTCCAGCCGGGTGCCGGAGATAGGAAAGTTCTCCACCGCCCGTTGAGTCTGCGCCCGGTACAGCGCATCAGCGGGGACCCGGACCTCACCCATCGTGTCGCGTTCGACGCGGTACTCCACCATGCCCCCTATGGTGCCCGCCCCCGCGCTCGATGAATCGTCAGGCACCCAGAGGGTGTGCGGACTGTTCCGGGGACATTCGCTGGCGCGGCACCCGCAGCCGGCGCCACCCGCGGTCGAGGTCGGCCAACCGGCGCTCGGCCTCGGCGCGCTCCGGCACACCCAACTCGGCGAAGAGCGCCAGCGCGGTCGTCCAGTGCTCCCGGGCCCGCGCCGGATCGGTGCCCTCCCAGGCAGCCGCCATGCCGCTGTGCGCTCGGGCCTGCTGGTGCCGGTGCCCCAAGGTCTCGGCCAGCGTCAGCACCCGCTGGTGCAGCTCACGGGCCTCCGCGGTCTCACCCGCGACGCAGAGCGTGGCGCCCAGATCGTTGCGGATCTGGCACTCGCCGGCGAGATCGCCGACCGTACGCATCAGCCGCAGCGCCTGTTGCTGGCAGGTGATCGCTTCGCCGAAGCGGCCTAGACCGCGGTATGCCGAGCCGAGGTCGCAGAGGGTGTCGGCCGCGCCGTACCGGTTGCCGACGTCCGACTTGAGCTGCCACGCCCGTTTGAGCAGCGCCACCGCGACGCTGAAGTGCCCGAGGCGTACGTGGACCGCACCGAGATCGCCGAGCGCGATCGCCTGCTGGTACCGGTTACCGGTCCGGCGGGCGACCGCCAGGTGCTGACGGTGCTGGACGAGCGCTTCGATGTAGCGCCCGCACAGCATGTACACGCCGCCGAGGTTGGCGAGCGGTCGGCTGAGCATGTCCGGGCCGAGGGTACGGGCGAGGGCCAGCTCCTGCTGGAAGTGTTCGACCGCCTCCGCGTACCGCCCCGCCGTGCGGTAGGCCAGCCCGAGATTGCCGAGCGTCACCACCTGTCCTGGCACGTCACCCAGGCGCCGGCGGACATCGAGCGCGCGGTGCAGGTGGCTCACCGCATCGGTCCAATGGCCCTGCCGCGCGTGGCCGGACGCCAGATAGTTGTGCGCGGTGGCGACCGCCGCCTCGTCGCCGAGCGAGATGGCCGCGGAGAGCGCCAACTCGTGCGTGTCGATCAGTTCGTTGGTGTAGCCGTTCAGCCACAGGTACACCCACAGGGCCCGGGCCAGGCGGCAGACCTGACGGTCCCAGCCCAGTTCGGCGGCCAGCCGCACGGACGCCACCAGGTTGAGCCGCTCCCGTTCGAGCCAAGCCAGCGCCTCTTCTTTGCTACCGAGCTTCGGAACCCAACGTGGCGGGTCGAGCCGGTCCAGGTCCTGCCGTGTGTGGGCGGGTTCGAGAAAGCCGGTCGCCCGCACCGCCGCGTGCAGATAATGGTCGATCATCCGCCCGATCGCCTCGTCGCGCTCGGTCGCCAGGTCCTGGCTGGCAGACAGATCCCGGGAGTACTCGTGGAGAAGATCGTGCAGCCGGTAACCGTGCGCCGACGGCGCCTCGAGCAGGTGGGCGTCGACCAGATCTTCGAGGATGTCCTGCGTGGCGTCGGCGTCGAGATCGGCCAGCGCGGCGGCGGCGTGCGCGTCGAAGGAGTTGGGCGGGTGCAGGCCGAGCAGCCGGAACACGCGCTGGGCGGTCTCGTCCAGATGCTGGTGCGACAGCGCGAACGCCGCGGACAGGGTGCGTCCCTCGACGGCCAGTTCAGCCAGCGGCGCCTTGGCCCCTCGTAGGCGGTCGGCCAGATCGGCGACGGTCCAGGACCGTCGGTGCACCAGCCGGACCGCGGCGAGGCGGAGCGCGAGCGGCAGGTATCCGCACAGCCGGGCCACCTCCGCTGCCGCCACGGGCTCGGCGCCCACCCGGTCACCGGCGACGCGGGCCAGCAGCCGCACCGCATCCGCCGGGTGGAGCACGTCGAGGGAGACGTGGTGCACGCCGTCGAGGCCCGACAACCGGCGCCGGCTGGTGACCAACGTCAGCACCCTCGAGCCGCCCGGTAGCAGCGGCAAGACCTGCGCGGAGTCGGCGGCGTTGTCGAGTACGACGAGCGCCCGGCGGGTGGCCAGCTCGGTGCGCCACAATGTCATGCGTTCGTCGAGCCTGTCCGGGATCCGGTCGGCGGGTATGCCGAGCTGCCGTAGCAGCGTGTCCAGCGCGCAGGCCGCGTTGACCGGTGCCTGTTCACTGTGGCCGTGTAGGTCGATGAACAACTGGGCGTCCGGATACCGCTCGGCGACCAGGTGCGCCACGTGTACCGCGAGGCTGGTCTTCCCGGTGCCGGCCATTCCGTCGATGACCTGGATGACGGGAGTCGCCGGGCCGGCCAGAGGATCGGCCGGTACGACGCTCAGCAGGCGGGCGATCGACTCGTCCCGGCCGGTGAAGTCGACGACGTCGCGGGGCAGGCCATGCCGCCGCGCAGGTCTCGGCGTGGCCGGGAGCTGCTCCCGCCGCCCGCCGAGCAGGTCGGGGTCGCGGTTGAGGATGCGCCGGTGCAGCTCGTGCAGTTGCGGCCCGGGCTCCAGCCCCAGCTCCTCCGCGAGGGCCTCGCGGCCCTGCCGGTAGACGGCGAGGGCGTCGGCCTGCCTCCCCACCCGGTACAACGCGAGCATCAGCTGACCGCGCAGCCGCTCGCGTACGGGGAACCGCTCGACCATGTCGGTCAGCTCACCCAGCAGCTCGTGTGCCAGACCCAGCCGCAGCTCAACCTCGATGCAGTCCTCCAGCGCCGTCGAGTGCTGCTCCTCCAGGCCGGCGGCGCCGACCTCGACCTGACGGCTGCTGACGGCTGCCAGGGCCGGGCCTCGCCAGAGTGCGAGCGCGGCGCGTAACTGGGCGCGGGCCTCGTCGAGCCGACCGGCCGCCGCGGCCTCCCGGCCTTCGGCCACCTGCCGGGCGAAGACCAGCGAATCGAGGTCGTCGGCGTCGACCCGCGCGACGTATCCGGCCGGGTCGGTCGCGATGACCTCGTCGTCGATACCTTTCTGGCGCAGTGCCCGGCGCAGTCGCGAGACACAACTGTGCACCTGTGCCCGCATGGTCGGAGGTGGGGCGGCTCCCCACACCGCATCGGCCAGCCGCTCGACCGGCACGACGTCGCCCGCGTACAGCAACAGCACGGCGAGCACGGTCCGCTCCCGACCGGCGGCCAGTGTCGTCTCCGTCTCACCCACCCGGATCCGCAGCGGACCCAGGATGCCAAACCGCATGCCTACTCCTGCCGGGCGATCGCTGTTCGCAAATGTTCCGAACGGCTGACCCTACCCACGGTCTGCCAACTCGGATCAATCACATTTCGTACTAACAGAGCACGATTACCCGTCAGCGGACGTGACTGTCCTCATGCCCGCGCTGTGCTTGGTAGAGCGATGAGAGTGAAAAGACAGCGGCATCCGGCACGATGCCGGTAACGAGCTGAGCGGCTGACTTCGCGCGAAAGCGAACCGGGGAGGTTGTCGGTGCGCTCGCCGTGGCAGTGATCCGGCGCAGTGGCGGGCGCCGGATCACCCGGATGAGGAGTGGTGCCGGTAGATCCCACAGGAGGCGGCACCACTCCTCATCGACCGCCGATGGTCAACACCGGTTGGCTGGTCTCGGCGAAGAAATCGTTGCCCTTGTCGTCGACCACGATGAAGGCGGGGAAGTCGACGACCTCGATCTTCCAGATCGCCTCCATGCCCAGCTCGGCATACTCGAGGACCTCGACTTTGCGGATGCAGTCCTGCGCCAGGCGAGCGGCCGGACCGCCGATCGAGCCGAGATAGAAGCCGCCGTGCCGCTCGCATGCCTCGGTGACCTGCCGTGATCGGTTGCCCTTGGCCAACATCACCAGTGAGCCGCCCGCCGCCTGGAACTTCTCGACGTACGCGTCCATGCGCCCGGCCGTCGTCGGCCCGAACGAGCCCGAGGCGTACCCGTCCGGGGTCTTCGCCGGGCCGGCGTAGTAGACGGCGTGATCACGCAGGTACGCCGGCATCGGCTCGCCCGCGTCGAGCCGCTCGGCGATCTTGGCGTGGGCGATATCGCGGGCGACCACCAGCGGTCCGGTCAACGACAGTCGGGTCTTGACCGGATATTTCGCCAGCTCCGCCCGGATGTCGGCCATCGGACGATTGAGGTCGACGTGCACCACGTCACCGTCAGTGTCCGCCTCGGTGACGTCAGGGAGGAACCGCGCCGGGTCGGTCTCCAGCCGCTCCAGCCACACGCCGTCCGCCGTGATCTTGCCGAGCGCCTGCCGGTCGGCCGAGCACGACACCGCGATCGCCACCGGGCAGGACGCGCCGTGACGGGGCAGCCGGATCACTCGTACGTCGTGGCAGAAGTACCGGCCGCCGAACTGGGCGCCGATACCGAAGTTGCGGGTCAGCTCCAGTACCTCGGCTTCGAGTTCAAGGTCCCGGAAGCCGTGCGCGGTCGGCGAGCCGGAGGTGGGCAGATTGTCGAGGTACTTCGCCGACGCGTACTTCGCCGTCTTGAGCGCGTACTCGGCGCTGGTTCCACCCACCACGATCGCGAGGTGGTACGGCGGGCACGCGGCCGTGCCGATCAGGCGCAGCTTCTCCTCCAGGAACTGCATCATCCGCGTGGGGTTCAGCAGCGCCTTCGTCTCCTGGTACAGGTAGCTCTTGTTCGCCGAGCCGCCACCCTTGGCCATGAAGAGAAACTTGTACGCCTCGTCCCCTTCGGCGTAGATCTCGACCTGCGCCGGCAGGTTCGAGCCGGTGTTCTTCTCGTCCCACATCGTGAGCGGGGCGAGCTGCGAGTAGCGCAGGTTCAATCGCGTATAAGCGTCGTAGACGCCCTTCGCGATCGCCTCCTCGTCCCGGCCGTCGGTGAGCACGAACCGGCCGCGCTTGCCCATCACGATCGCGGTGCCCGTGTCCTGACACATCGGCAGCACACCACCCGCGGCGATGTTCGCGTTGCGCAGCAGGTCGAGCGCGACGAACCGGTCGTTGGGCGACGCCGCCGGGTCGTCGAGGATCGATCGCAGCTGCGTCAGGTGCGCCGGTCGCAGGTAGTGCGCGATGTCGTGCATCGCCTCGCCGGTCAGCCGCGTGAGCACCTCCGGCTCGACCGTCAGGAACCGGTGTCCACCGGGACCGTCGACGAGGTTGACACCTTCCGTGGTAACCAGGCGGTACTCGGTCGGGTCAGGGCCGAGAGGAAGCAGGGGCGCATATGCGAACTCGGGCATGAGCGCGAGCGTAGCGCCGCCGGTACGCCGACAGGCAGTCGACCACGGCTTCCGGGCGACCGGTCTGGGCCGCAATGCGAAGCTCGCGGCCCAGACCAGTCGTGTTGTGGCCTCGAAGGGTGTCGGAGACCACAACTTCCCGCATTCGTCGTAGATATGGGTCAGGCGGAGACGACCACGGTCTTCACGATCTTGTCAGCGAGCGTCTGCCGCTTCGCGTCCCACAGCGGGAACAGGAAGCCGACGTAGCAGATGATCGCGTCGACGATGTGGGCGAGGTCGCGCACGAAGGCCATCCCGGCGCCGATCGGCTGGCCGGTCTCCTCGCCCACGAGACGGATCTTGAGGGCCTTCTTCCCCCACGACTGGCCGGTCTTACCGGCCTGGATCCACCGGTTGTAGATGGTCAGGCCGAGCGAGACGAGCGAGAGCACGACGTAGATGCCAAGGCCGGCCCCACTGGCCTGGCCGTCGGTCGACATCGCCGTGTTGATGCCGGCGCCGATCCAGGACGGAATACTGGCGATGATGACGTCGATCAGGTACGCGCCGACGCGCTGGAGCCAGTTGGCGTAGTTCACTGTCGTCGGCGGCGAGTAATCCGGGGCCGTGTAGGTCATTGTCGTCCGTTTCTCGTCAGAGGTATCCGAAGCGGTGCAGTTGGTACGACCAACTCGCGAGCGCGAGCAGGCCGACCGCCCACGAGACACGCCGGCGCGAGGTGGTCGACCACGCGACCGGCGGGTCCGCCAGTCCCGCCGCCCGTACCGCCAGCAGCGGCGAAGCGACGACGGCCAGGGCAGCCAGGCCGAGAACGAAGGGGTTCGCCGCAAGCGCGGCGGCCGGGTCACCGGCGACGAGGTCGGTCGAGGCCGTTGTCATCCCGCACGCCGGGCACGGAAGCCCGGTCAACGTGCGCAGCGGACACGGCAGACCAAGGCCGGTAGCGTGCGAAATACGCGGATAGACGATCGCGGCGGCACCCACCGCCACCGCGAAAATGCCCAACCGCTCCGGTACGGATACGTACCGCACGGAACTCTCCCCGAGGTTCTCTGCCTATGTGAGCTGCAAGATCTTAGCGCGCTACCGCATTGAAAGATAGCAATCCAATCGTCCGACCTCTGCCCACGATCAGACAGTTCGACCCGGCCCCGAGTACCGATGCCTGGGTCTCCACTTCGGAGAGAGTCGCCCCGCCAGCCCGGTCGTACGCGACGAGCCGGCCGCTGGCCGCGTCGGTGACGACGACCGCGTGCGAGGTCAGCGTCACGTCGCCCGACGCCGGGCGCCTCCACCTGACACCGCCGCCGTCGAGACCGACCAGCGCGATCGACCCGCCGGCCCGCACCACGGCGTC
>JAOPWA010000348.1 GCA_025965915.1 Dactylosporangium sp.
CCGACCTCGCTTTCGAGAATGACGTCGACGCGCTCCTCCAGACGCGCCGGTTCATGGATTTCCTGCCCGCCTCCAACCGCGAGAAGCCGCCGGTGCGGCCGAGCGAGGACAGCCCGGAGCGCATCGAGTCGTCGCTCGACACGCTGATCCCGGCCAACCCGAACAAGCCCTACGATATGAAGGAGTTGATCGAGAAAGTTGTCGACGAAGGTGACTTCTTCGAGCTGCAGCCGAGCTATGCAAGGAACATCATCATTGGCCTCGCCCGCATGGAGGGTTCGACCGTGGGGATCGTCGCCAACCAGCCGCTCGTCCTCGCCGGCTGTCTCGACATCGACAGCGCCAAGAAGGCGGCGCGCTTCGTCCGCTTCTGCGACTGCTTCAACATCCCGATCCTGACCTTCGTCGACGTGCCCGGCTTCCTGCCCGGCACCGGCCAGGAGTGGGACGGCATCATTCGCCGCGGCGCCAAGCTGATCTACGCGTACGCCGAGGCCACGGTGCCCAAGGTGACCGTCATCACCCGGAAGGCGTACGGCGGCGCGTACGACGTGATGGGCTCCAAGCACCTCGGCGCCGACCTCAACTTCGCCTGGCCGACCGCCCAGATCGCCGTCATGGGCGCCCAGGGCGCGGTGAACATCCTCTACCGCCAGGAGCTACGGGACGCCGACGACCCGGTGGCGGCGCGGGCGGAGCTGATCCAGGAGTATGAGGACACGCTGGCCAACCCATACGTGGCGGCCGAGCGCGGATACGTCGACGCTGTCATCGCGCCGTCGGCAACCCGCGCCCAGGTCGTACGCGGGCTGCGGGCACTGCGTACGAAGCGCGAGACGCTGCCACCGAAGAAGCACGGCAACATCCCGCTGTGAGCGTAGGTGCCGGGGCGGACCGCCGCCCCGACACCGTGCCCGGTCAGGGCTTCGGCTTGAACGTACTCGTGATCAGTTCGAAGTACTTGAGATCGTCCTGCCAACTTGACTCCGGCGTGGACCACCAGATCCCGTACGCCTGGTGGTCCGACGTCACGAACCCGCGGTTGATCGCGTGGGTGCGTCCGCCGCCCCGGTCGTAGCTGAACTCCCAGTCGGCGCAGGCCTTCCAGTAGTTCACCGGCCGGATGCCGACCTCCTGGTACCCGGGGAAGTCGCCGGCGGGCACCCGGCGGTTGCGCTGGTCGGTCCAGTCGGCGACCGGATCCCCGTTCGGCTGGTTGCTCTGGTCGATCCCGAAGATGCGGGCCGAGTTCGGATCGCGGTAGTAGAGGATCGTGCCTTCGTGCGAGACGGTCCAGCCGTCGGGGACGGCGACGCTGAAGCCGGTCGGGTCGGTGTACATGTGCCAGCCGGCGAGCATCACCGGAGCTGCCGGTGTGGGCTGCGTCGGCGCGCCGGCCGCTCCCTCAGCCGGGCCACCACCCGGCCCTGCGGACTGTCCTCCCCGCGACGATCCGGGCGGCACTGCCGGGACGGCGCTGCCGGTCGACGGTTTGGTGGTCTTCGCGGAGGGAGTGTGCGCCGTGTCGGAGCTGCCTCCGCCGCGCGACAGCGCGAAGATCGCGACTACCAGAAGCGCGACCACCGCGGCGGCAGCGAGCAGCCAGGGCCGCCGTACGGTCCGGACGAGGGCGCCGCGCGCAGCCGACGTTGACCGGAGCGGCTCGCCGGACCTCGCGCGGTCGATCTTCTCAACACCACCCGTCTCCACCTCGCCGCTGGCGCGCGCGGGCACCGCTGCCGGAGGCCGCTGCGTGGCGGTTTGCTCGGCGGAGGTCTTGGCCGGCGCGACGACCGCGGTCCGCTCGCCCGTGGACGGCCTGATCACCACCGTGGCCTCGGGTGCCACCGATCCGGCAGGAGCGACCACCGCCGGCCCGGAGACCGCGGCCGGCGCGGAGGGTGCAACCGGCGCGGAGGGTGCAGCCGGCGCGGCGGAGCGTGCGGCGGGACCGGCCGCGGACTCGACGAGCCCTGCCTCCACCGGTTCCGACATCGGCTCAGAAGCCAGTTTCTGAGCCGGTTCAGAAGGCGGTTGCGGTGCCGGCTCAGAAGGCGGTTGCGGTGCCGGTGCCGCGACAGGCTCGGCGGGTCCTGTGCCCGCCGCGCTCGGGCGCGGTTTTGGCACCAGCCACAGCCGGGAGGCGAGCCGGCCGCCGGCCGCCCTGCGCAGCAGCCGCTCAGCCTCCTCGGCGTCGATGCGGCTCTTCGGGTCCTTGCGCAACAGACCATTGAGGACGGGACGCAGCGGGCCGGCGCCGCGAGCCGCGGGCACTTCCTCCGTCACGAGCGCGGTCAGCGTCTCAATGGCCGACGACCGCTGGTAGGGCGAAGTGCCCTCCACGGCCGCGTACAGCGTCGCGCCGAGCGACCACAGGTCTGACTCGGGCCCCGCATAGCCCTCGCGCGCCCGCTCCGGCGAAATGTACGCCGGGGAGCCGAGCACCATGCCCGGTCTGGTCACCGTCGCCTCACCGGCCAGGGTCGCCAGCCCGAAGTCGGTCAGCACCACTCGCCCCTCGTCGGTGAGGAGCACATTGCTGGGTTTGACGTCACGGTGGGTCACACCGGCGAGGTGGGCGGCGCGCAGGGCACCCAGCACCTGAAGTCCGATCTGGGCGACCCGGTTGGGCGGCAGGGGGCCGTCCTCACTGATCACCTGGTGCAGCGATCGCGACCGCACGTACTCCATGACGATCCACGGATGCACATCGGTACGGACGACGTCGTAGACCCGGACCACACTGGGATGGTTGAGCCGGGCGGCCGCGCGCGCCTCGCGCAACGTACGGGTGCGCATCTCGTCGCGCTCCTGCGGCGTCAGGCCAGCCGGCGGGACAACCTCTTTGATCGCCACGTCGCGGTGCAGCACCTCGTCGCGGGCCAACCAAACGCGGCCCATGCCACCTTGGCCGAGCGACCGGACAAGTCGGTAGCGCTCGGCTAGGAGGGGCTGCGTAACCGACATCCCGAGGAACATACCCGGTACGGGCAAGGGCATGCGTGAGCGCCACCCCCGCAGCCTTGAGCGTGTCAGGTAGGGCGACGTCGTAAAAATACCCCGAGAAAGATAAGTCCGCCGAATCCGAACATTCCAATACTCGCCAATATCATCGGCAACGCCCGCAATTTGTCCAGGAACGAGGCGCGAGACGATATCGCGAGAGGCTCACCGAACTCGTTGGTAACGGCCATGGTGTATTCGGTCACATCGCGGGCCACGTCCAATTCGGACGGTAACTCCAGCGCGCCGCCTCCGGTGGACGGTTCCCGCGTCGCGGAGGTCTTGACCAGGCTCGTACGCGCGGCTCCGGTCGCCGGCTGGGAAACGACACAGTCCGTGGGCTCCAGGAACGCCAGCGGCTCCGGCAGTGCCGCCTGCTCCTCTACGGCCGGCCCTAGCACCAACCGTCCACCAGAGCCGTCCACGCAGGACACCTCGACGACGGCGGGGCCCTGCCGGCCGGATCTCGCGCCCTTGGCCTGCAACGTCACCCGTAGCCGGGTCGTCGGCTCCGCCTGGTACGAAGCGGTACAAACCGGCTCCGGCCCGCCCGGTGTGATCCGGGCGCGTACGGCACCCCCGGCCGTGGCCTCCTTGCCCTCATCGCATCGCAGTGTGTTCAGCCGCCAGCCCGTCGTCAGGCTGGACCGGGGCGGGATCGCGCTGATCAGGTATGTGCCGAAGGGCAGATCCCGGGGTACGTCACCGGTGGCCGCCGCAGGTACCCCGTACCCCGTGGTGTTCGCCGCCGCCCACCAGCCGGCATCCGCGCCGTCGGCCGGGACCACCGCGAAGGCCGCGCTCGCGATGCCGCTGGCGGTGACGACCTCGAGGCGCAACGCGGGAGGTTTGCGGTCCAGCCGTAACACGCACTCCAGGGGAACGCCGGGCACCAGGTCGACCGCGACGGTCATCGCATTGACGGTGGCCGGCGCTCCGTTGCACAGCGCCCCCCTGAGGGCCCACTGTGCGGCCTGCGCGGCCGGCGGCGTCACGGTCACCGTGTAGCGACCGGACGCCAGTGCGGCGAGGTCGGCACCGCTGGCGGTCACCGGCCCGCCGTCGCCGCCGGTCGTGGCCGTCAACGCCTGCTGCCTGGCCCCGCCGGCGAGCGCGAGCCCGAACGTACCGCCCGCGCCGGGGGTCACCAGGCTCAGGCGCAGCCCGGGCGGCTGCGCCGGCGGGTCCATCGAGTACGTGCAGACGACCACGTCACCGGTCGCCAACGTCACCGAAGCCGTACCGGTGGTCGCGTCCACCGTCGACGTGCTCTTCGCCGGCCGGCCGTCCGGGCGGCTGGCTGCACAGGTGGCGGCCATCCGCCAGCCGGCCGGCGTGCTGGGACGTACCTGGTAAGGGGTCGCGCTGGCTTCCCGGACGAACGTCGCCTCCACCTGCTCGCCCGAACTGGCAAGCACGAACCCGCCATCGGCAGCGTTGCTCAACCCGGAGGTGAACGGCACCCGCTGCGGATAGCCGACCGGTCGGGTCGTGCGCATCCGCACCGTGACGGTGCCGCCGGCACCGGCGCCCTTGACGTAGTACGCGTAGCAGAACACGTGCCGGACGCCGGACGGGAAAGACAGCCACTGAAGATTGCCGGCGGTACGCCCGTCCACCGCGCAGCGCAGCGCGCCGAACGCGTACCCGTCACCAACCGGCTTGTCGGGGGTGCCGCCCTGCACCCACAGTTGGCGGCGCGCCGCGAGCCCGACCTGCTCGTCGGTGAGCGACACGGTGACCGCCCCGGCCAGCAGGCCGCCGGCGTCCTTGCCGGTCGCGTCCAGCCGGGATGTCGAGTCCTTCGTGGCAGGGGTGGTGAACAACCGTCCGGTCACGGCCGACAAGCGGCCCTTGTGCTCGTGCCCCGAGCCCAGGGTGAAGCGCCAGCCGGGCAGGTCCGTGCAGCCGGCGTCGACACCGTCCTCCACACCTGCCTCGACGGCTTGGCCTGGCTGGTATGGACTGTCGCGCCCGGGCCGGCCGAGGGTCTCGCCTGCGTCATCGCGAGCCTGACCTGCGACAACGTTCTTATAGGAACCACAGGACCTGGCGGCGAAGGTCACCTGGTACCTGGTCGCCGACGAGGACGCGTAGGGCCCTGGATCGCCGGCGCGGGCCGGCCGGGCCGGACCCGCTGCCACGGAGCCCCCGAAGGCGACCGGGGCAATGACGGAAACCAGGGCGCCCAGCAGGCCGCAGATCACAGCGGCGAGTAGTGCTGGCGCCCTGCTTCGCGTCACCTTCCACCCCTCGATAAGGTCGAGTATGCGGTTTCGCGGCCCATCAGGGGCGGTAGCCGCGAAATAGCGCTCCGGGAGGTGACGTGGCAG
>JAOPWA010000381.1 GCA_025965915.1 Dactylosporangium sp.
CAGACCTCAAAGCGCTGGGCCAGCCAGCGCGCGCTCCGCGGACGCGGCGCGACCGCACGCAACTCCTCCACGATCGCGTAGAGCCGATCAGTGCGGTTCATGGGGTGAAGATAGATCGCGGGTACGACGTAAGACCGGACGAAACCGCGTCACGTCCACTGCCGCTATGGCATCGGTCGCGGCATAGTCCAAATGCCTCCCATGGGTCCGCGTCGGCCATAAAAGGATCTTTAAGAGTCCCGTAGGTCAGCCAGCACCGGCCACGCAAGGCCACCGAGTGACGGTGGAAAGGTCGATACTGTCCGCCTGGGCTGTTCCTTCACGACCGACCCCCCGGCAACACCGCGACCGGGCGTTGCCGGGTACGCGACGGTGTTGCCGCTTCGATCGCCGCCAAGGTGGCAGCCGCACACCCCAGCGTTCCGGCTACACCACGTCGGCGGACTTCCGGTCCTCGTGCCGCCGCTACACGTCGTCCGGCCCACGAGTTGGCCACTGCCGCCCGGAACTTGATGGAACGGCACCCACCACCTGAAGCGGACGGAAGTTGCCGCCCAACTTGGTGTAGGTGGCCGCCGACTGCGGCAAGTCCTGGCAGCCGCCTGGCCTCTGCAACGACGGAAGAAGGCCCTGACCGTGCTGGTCAGGGCCTTCTCTGCCTCTGGGTGTGCTCCGACTCTGCCTCTGGGTGTGCTCCGATAAGGCACCGCTGATCTTATGACCAGCTACTCGTCGCCCGGTGGCTCGACGCCTGCGGCTCGGCAGAGCTGGCGTATGCGCTCGCGGGTGTAGCCGCTGCGCTTCACGATCTCGACTTGGCGCACGCCCGCCCTCGCGGCCTCCACGATCGCGTCAGCCAGGTCGGCGCGCGTCCGTTCGACCTCGTCGCGGATCTCGCCGACTTGGGCGCGGGCATCGATCAGCGCCGCCTGCGCTTGACGGAAGGCGTTGGCCGCATCATCGAGTCGGCTTGGCATGACCGTGATCGTCGCATGCGCCCGTTTTGGCCCAATGAAGCCATCAGATTATGCCTAATGGCTAGAGGTATTGGGCACAACACGCGTAGCTTATTGGCATACCGCATTTATGGCGGGCCCTGGCCAGCGAGTCACCGCCAACCAGGGCCCTTGATCGCCCCATGGAGGCGACCCGTGACCAAGCCTATGCGCGCCCATCACTACGCGCCCATCGCGCCACTCGACACCGAACCGGTCGGCCCTTACACCGACCCGCAACAGAGGGAAGAAGCTCTACGAGATGCCCTGCGCGGTGTCGACCTCGGCACCTACGACGAGCGGATGATCGCGTGGACGCTGCGCACGCTCGACAACTCCAGCGTGCGTGTCGTCGTGTCCTGGCTTGAGCGGACGCGCGGAGCCGGGATGATCAACCTCCTCGACGCGGAGGCAGAGTTGCAGAAGCGTCGGCCCAATACGCGGCGGTTCTCGGCATGAGCGCCCACCAGCCGCTGCGGCCCAACTGGTTCTGCGCCGGGTGCGGGCACCCGTGGCCGTGCCCGAGCCGACGCAACCAACTGCTGGCCCAGTACACCGACGCGCCCGTTTCGCTGGCCCTGGTGCTCGGCACAGCGATGATCGAGGCCGCTGCCGAACTGCGAAACGTACCCGCAGGTGAGCTGCACGATCAGTTCGTTGGCTGGCTGTCCGGATACCGCCACGACAGGGCGTAAGCCCCTGCTGCCGGCTTACGCTGCGGAAAAGAGAGGACCCAGCCATGCGCCGTCCATTCATGCGCCGAGAGCCTGTCCGTCGATACGCCGACTACACCCCGAGAGTGCCGCCGCCACCGCCGCCATCTCACTGGTCAGATCGGCTCAAGCCCGATGCGCCGTGGGTTGAACTCAACTTCCAGATCTCGATCGACCCCGAGATGTGGGCGCGTGAACGCGGCATCCCACCCGAGCGGATCAACGCGGAGTTCTGCAAGCTGGTGGATGAGATCAAGGAAGAGGCCGTCGGTCGCGGCATAGGGGCACTGGCCACGGTGAGCCCTGAATTGCGGGGTCCGCTCGTCTCCTAGTTGCACGAAGCGCCCCGCCTCAGGGCCTGGACGACCAGGTACCCGAGGTGGGGTGCTTCAGTTCGCCGGGTCGGCAGGCTCAGGTCACCCAACCGAGCGCCGGTAGCCGTACAACCAGATCACTCGTCCAGGCCACTCCACCGTGCGCACTCCCTACTGGGGCCGTTTATCGTCTGTTCCGAAGCCGCTAGATGTGTACGCCGATCCGGCGCTGCTGGCCTCGCTGCGCCGGTACGACGAAAAACCCTGATCGAATACCGGGGTACGACTCGGGGGCCAACCGGGGGACGGTCCCGGATGGCAGACACCGCCGCCGACCGGCAGGCTCCAGGAATGACCTTTCAGCCTGCCCGACCCCGCCGCGTCGCCATCGTCTCGGCGAGCATCGGCGCCGGCCACGACGGCGCCGCCCGGGAACTCGCCCGCAGGCTCACGGCCGCCGGTCTGCCCGTCGACGTATGCGACTTCCTCGACCTGCTTCCCGCCTCGCTGGGCGCCGCCGTGCGCCGGCTGTACCAGGCGGAGCTTCAGGTCGCTCCGCGAAGCTGGGAGTGGCTGCTGAGCACCCTGCAGCGGCACCCGAAGGTCGCCGGCGCGGCCGGTACGGCCACCGGGGTGGCGCGCCGCGCGACCCGTCGCCACCTGGCAGGTGACCTGGCCGCGGTGGTGTCCACGTACCCGCTGGCCAGTCAGGTGTTGGGGCAGTTGCGGCAGCGCGGGCAACTTCAGGCGCCGGTCGTCACGTACCTCACCGACATGTCCGTACACCGGCTCTGGGTCGCCCCGGGCGTCGACCTGCACCTGGCGCTGCACCCCATCGCCGCCGCGCAGGCCAGGGCCGTCGGCGCCGACCGGGTACGGGTGGTCGCGCCGGCCATCTCACCCGGGTTCGGCCCGGTCGGGGGCGCCGCGCGGCGGCTCGCGGCCCGGCGCCGTTTCGGCCTGCCCGAGGCCGCCCCGCTGGCCCTTGTCGTCGCCGGGTCCTGGGGGGTCGGCGAGATCGCGTCCGCCGCCGCCGACCTCGCGGCGACCGGGCTGGTCACGCCGGTCGTCGCCTGCGGACACAACGAGTCCCTGCGCCGCCAACTGAGCGGCGACACGGTCGCGTTGGGCTGGGTCGACGACATGCCGACGCTGCTTGCCGCCTCTGACGTGGTCGTACAGAACGCCGGCGGCCTGACCTCGCTGGAGGCCCTCGCGACCGGCGTGCCGGTGCTCACGTACCGGAGTCTCGACGGTCACGGGCGCACCAACGCCGCCGCCCTGCGGACCGCGGGCTGGATCCCGTGGGTTCG
Source organism: Dactylosporangium sp. (assembly GCA_025965915.1). Lineage (GTDB taxonomy): Bacteria > Actinomycetota > Actinomycetes > Mycobacteriales > Micromonosporaceae > Planosporangium. The sequence goes on from JAOPWA010000381.1 coordinate 3,336, forward strand.
CCACCGCGACGAACTACCCGCGTACCTGTCGCGGGCGCTGGCCAAGCCGGTCACGGCGGCCCCGTTCACCGGGGAGGATCCCGCCGAGGTGATCGCGGCGCTCGCCGGCGCGGCAGCCGCACCCGTCAGCGCGGCGCCCGTCAGCTTCCCCGCCCTGCTCGGCGCACCCGTTCTGGCCGACGCCGCCTGACGAATGCGGTTACAGCATCGTCAGGTAGCGCTGCCGCTCGTACGGCGTCACCACCCGGCGGTACTCCTCCCACTCCGTGCGCTTGTTCTTGAGGAAGAAGTCGAACACGTGCTCACCGAGGATCTCGGCGACCAGTTCGGAGCCGGCCATCACGTCGATCGCCTCGGACAGGTTCTCCGGCAGCGCCTGGTACCCGGCCGCCTTGCGCTCGGCGTGCGACAGCGACCAGACGTCGTCCTCGGCGCCGGGCGGCAGCTCGTACCCTTCCTCGATGCCCTTCAGGCCGGCACCGAGCAGCACGGCGTAAGCCAGGTACGGGTTGCACGCCGAGTCGATCGAGCGCACCTCGACGCGGGCGGAGTTGGGCTTGCCGTAGGCCGGGACGCGTACGAGGGCGCTCCGGTTGAGGTGCCCCC